>CAYSQV010000081.1:0-6291 GCA_964433295.1 uncultured Nitratifractor sp.
GACGCGGTCTTCCACGAGCCGGTCTCTCCGGTGGTGCGCACCACCGCGTCGTACTATCTCGAGGGGTTCGAGAGCGGCATGAAGACCGTCGAAGTACGCAATTTCCTTGCCCGCACCCGCATCCGCCGCAACGAAGCCGAGTACAAAGAGCCCGAGGACAGCATCGGGTTTTTGATGACATTCATGCATGAACTGATCGAGCTGATCATGGAGGGCGGGGAGTCGTATGTCGCGCTCCACTCGTGCCTGTTTGATGACATCATCAACCCTTTTATCGATGTGTTCGCCACCAAGATGCTCGAACATGACAAAGCCGTGGCGTACCATGAGGTGGCGATCATCCTCGAGGAGTTCATGACATTCGAGCGGCTCTATTTCGAAGTACCCGCACCCAAGCCGGGCTTCATCATCACCCCCAAGGGAGAACAGGACTTCATCGCCGACGAAGAGGCGCGCCGCCGTGCCGCCAACCGCGCTGCCAAAGAGGCCGAATCGCTCACCCAGAGCTGCGAGATCGATGTCTCGAACTTCGAGGATGAGGCCGGACTCGAACAGATCGACTGAGCCCGCAGGGGCCATCCCGGTGTATCGCGGTACATCAGGATGGCCCTTCCCCGCCAGTTACCTCTGAAACAGGAAGGGTCCAAAAACTACAGGGCATCTCAGATAACTCTGGGTGCCCTATAAAAAGGAGGACACGATGCAGGAAACCAGACGCGGATTCTTGAAGACATTGGCCGTCGGCGGTGCCGCAGCAGCAGCCACCACCGTCAGTGCCGTCGCCAAAACACCGCCACCGAATGCATCCAACGGAGTCGTCGTAGGCCACTCTCCCAAAAAAGAGATCACCTACCGCAAGACAAGAGCCTGGGAAGAGTATTACAACTCAGCCAGCTAAAAGAAGACCCATAAAAAGGAGTTGTGAACATGAAAAATGACACACATGATGCCCTCTCCACACGTGTCGGTCGTCGTTCGTTTCTGAAAATGGCAGCAGTCGCCGGAGCCTTCGGGGCTACGAGTGCGTTTGCCAGTGCCAGTGCGACACGACCCGCCACGGATGAAGAGGTCAAAGACCCGTTCCCGGGATCCAAGAAGATCAAGACGGTTTGTACGGCTTGTTCAGTAGGATGCGGGATCATCGCTGAGGTTCAAAACGGCGTGTGGGTACGACAAGAAGTCGCTCAGGATCACCCAATCAGTCACGGTGGACACTGCAGCAAAGGTGCCGACATGATCGACATGGTGCGATCCAATGTCCGTCTGAAGTATCCGATGAAAAAAGTCGATGGTCAATGGAAACGTATCAGTTGGGATACCGCCCTTGACGAGATCGGTTCCAAACTGGCCGATCTGCACAAAAGCAGCGGACCCGATGCGACGATTTTCCTCGGATCGGCCAAGATGAGTACCGAACAGGCGTATTATTTCCGAAAATTCGCCGCAATGTACGGTACGAACAACATCGATCACCAAGCTCGGATTTGACATAGTGCAACAGTCGCCGGTGTGGCGAATACATGGGGTTATGGCGCTATGACCAATCACTTAGGTGATATCCAAAACGCAAAAGCAATTATTATTTTCGGTGCGAATCCGGCAGTGAACCATCCAGTAGGATTCCGTCACTTCCTGAAAGCCAAAGAGCGCAACAATGCGCAGATCATCGTGGTCGATCCGCGATACACCAAAACAGCGGCCAAGTCCGACTACCATGCCCAGATCCGACCGGGTACCGACATCCCCTTTATGTACGGGATGCTCCACCTGATCTTCAAAAACGGCTGGCACGACAAACGCTTCGTCAATGACCGGGTATACGGCATGGAAGAAGTGATGAAAGAGGCCAAAAAATGGACACCAGAAAAGACAGCTGAAGTCACAGGAGTCCCGGCAGACACGCTGATCCAGATCACCACTGTCTATGCCAAATCGACTCCGGGTACGCTCATCTGGGCGATGGGTCTGACCCAGCACAGTATTGGCTCGTCCAACACCCGTATGGCTCCGATCCTGCAGCTGGCGCTTGGAAACATGGGTGAAGAGGGAGGCGGTACCAATATCCTCCGTGGACACGACAACGTCCAGGGCGCGACGGACATGTGCTGCCTCTCCCATACCCTTCCGGGCTACTATGGGCTCAAGGACGGCGCGTGGAAGTACTTCGCCAAAAGCTGGGGTGTGGACTACGACTGGATCGTCAAGCGATTCAAAGAGAAAAAATGGATGAACGCCAAGGGCTTCAGCCTCGCACGCTGGTATGCCGGAGTGCTCGGTGGCAAAGAGGGCGAAGACGCGATCCACAATGGAGGCACCAACCTCAAGGCTCTGTTTGTCATGGGCAACGGTATCACCTCCATCGCCCAGACCGCCAAAGTCAAAGAGGCACTCGACAATCTCGAGCTCATCGTCCTGGCCGACCCCTTCGTCAACGAAGCCGCCGTGCTGACGGATAAAAAAGATAATGTCTATATCCTCCCGGCCGCTACGCAGTTTGAGACCAGTGGCTCGGTGACGGCCACCAACCGCAGTGCCCAGTGGCGCAGCAAAGTCGTCGACCCGATGTACGAAAGCAAGACCGACCATGACATCATGTTCGAGCTGGCCAAGCGTCTGGGATTCTACGATGAATTTACCAAAGGGATGCTCCTCAAAGTCGATCCCAAGACCTCCGAACTCAAGCAGGTCAAGGACACATTCCAGTGGCCGGAAGATGCCACCAATGAGATCGCACGGATCATCAAAACAATCGGCCTGACCGGATGGACAGCCGAACGGCTCAAGAAACATCAGGAGAACTGGCATCTGTTTGACGAAGTAAGCCTGCGGGGCATCGGTCCCATGAAAGGGGAATATTACGGACTGCCCTGGCCGGCCTGGACCGAGACCCACAGCGGCAGCCCGGTACTTTACGACATTCACCGTCCGGTCGCCGAAGGGGGCATGGGCTTCCGTAACCGCTTCGGCCTGGAACACGACGGAGTCAACCTGCTCGCAGGCGAAACGTCCGCACCGGTTGATTCCAAAGTCCCCGGCGGCTATCCGGAGATCACCGCCAAAAACATCGAAGAGGTACTGGGGATCACCCTGACCGAAGACGAGAAAAAACGGATCGGAGCCAACTGGAAAGTGGACATGAGCGGCATCATCGCCCAGAAGTGTATGGAAGCCGGTATCGCTCCATATGGCAACGCCAAAGCGCGTGCCAAAGTCTGGACGTTCCCGGATCAAATCCCAATGCACCGCGAACCGATCCACTCACCGCGTCCCGATCTGGTCAAAGAGTACCCGACCTACGCCAAAGACAAGCCCAACCACTACCGCGTCGATACGCAGTATGGCAGCCGTCAGAGTGCCAAAGACTGGTCCAAAGAATTCCCGATCAACCTCATCACCGGCCGTCTGGTCAACATGAACGGTGCGGGTATCGAGAACCGGGCTTCGAAATATCTGGCCGCACTCACACCCGAGATGTTCGCCGATATCAACCCGAATCTTGCTGCCAATCTTGGCATCCGAGATGGAGATATGATCTGGATTCACTCACCCGAAGGGACCAAGATCAAAGTCAAGGCACACTTCAGTTACTCCGTGACCGAAGACATGATCTTCCTGCCGTTCCATTTCGCGGGTCACTTCCAGGGCAAGGATCTCTCAGAGAACTACCCCGAGGGTACCAAACCGTATGCCATCGGCGAAAGTGCCAACACCGTAACCAATTACGGCTACGACATCATCACCCAGATCCCGGAGACCAAGGGTGGCCTGTGTCGCATCGAAAAAGCAGAGGGGGTGTGAGATGAGTGATTATGCACGAATGAAATTTTATTGTGACGAAGAGCGCTGCATCGAGTGCAACGGATGCACCATCGCCTGCGCCGAAGCGAACGAACTCCCCGTCGGGATCAGCCGTCGCAAAGTGGTGACCCTCGATGAGGGAATCGAGGGGAAGGAGTTTTCCGTATCGGTAGCATGCATGCACTGCACCGATGCTCCCTGTGAGCAGGTGTGTCCGGTCGATTGTTTCTACATCCGTGAGGACGGCATCGTCCTGCACGACAAAGAGACCTGCATCGGGTGCGGCTATTGCCTCTACGCCTGTCCCTTCGGCGCGCCGCAATTCCCGAGAGACGGGGCGTTTGGCACCAAAGGGGTGATGGACAAATGTACCATGTGCGCCGGAGGGCCGGAGGAGACCAACTCCGCCAAAGAGCGCGAACTCTACGGTCAGAACCGTATCGCAGAGGGCAAAGTCCCCGTCTGTGCGGCCATGTGCTCCACGAGTGCGCTGATCGTTGGCGACGAGCAGGAGGTCTCCCGGATCTACCGTGAACGTGTCATGGCACGCGGAAAAGGTGTCCAGAGCGCCCCGTACGGATGGGACAAAGCGTACAAAAAATAACGAAAGGGGGGAACATGCGTAAGCTCCCACACATACTCTATCCTCTCCTCCTCTCCTCCGCCGCTTTCGGCGGTGACGGGTCGATCTGGGGCAAGGAACGCATTGTCAATATCCTGACGTACGGCAAGGAGGGATCCACGGGTCTGGGGCCGACATTCGTCGACTGGCAGGGGCACGGTGCTTTTGCCCAGATCATGGGATGGGTACTGCTGATCGTTCTGGTAGTTTTTCTTCTCCACTACCTGATCATCGGGCCCAAACGATTCGAGCACGGCGGCACACGCATTCGGGTGTTCTCACTCTTCCAACGGGTGATCCACTGGATGGCCGCTCTGGCGTTCGTGCTCCTGATCCCGACCGGACTGATGATCCTTTACGGCAAATACCTCGGAGGCGGCAGTCTCGTACTCACCGCACGCTACATCCACGACTGGGCGACCGTTCTGTTTGCCGTCTCAGTCATACCGATGTTCCTGTTCTGGCTGGTGGCCATGCTGCCGACCTGGGATGATGTCAAATGGCTCTTCATTGCCGGGGGATACCTCTCGAAGAAAAAACGGGAAGTACCTGCCGGGAAGTTCAATGCCGGACAGAAGATGTGGTTCTGGCTCGCCACCCTCGGGGGGGCGGTCATGATCGCTACAGGGGCTGCAATGTATTTGCAGGAATTTGATTTCGGTATCGCATCGACTCTTGGGTTGTCCCAGATCGATCTGCTGCGACTGGCCGCGATCACACACAACGTGCTGGCCTTTGCCATCGTGGCACTGTTCATCACCCACCTGTACATGTCGATCTTCGCGATCAAGGGCTCCCTGCAGAGCATGATCGACGGCCACAAAGAGGAGGACGAGGTCAAACACCTCCACAGCTCCTGGTATAAAAAGCTCAAAAAGGAAGGCAAGGTCTAACCTCGCCTGCACCCTTGGAGACGCGGGCTCTCAAACCTGAATATATTCGGAAGTAAACCTTCCGTTCTTCGGGGCTGAAGTCTCCGCCTCCAATTTATGAATACGACCCCAGAGGAGAGGCCTGCCGTCGAACCCGATTGCAAGCCTCCGTAGCAGGCCTCCCCTCTGAGGTCAAACCACACGCAAAGGAGAAACACCATGTCCCAGTCCCGCACCGAGAATCTCATCGAACACTACACCACCGATGACCGCCGCCTGACATGCGCCAACGCCCACAAAGTTGCCGCCAAACTCCGGATCACTCCCGAGGAGGTCGGGGTACTGACCCGGGAGATGAACATCCGCATCAGTGCCTGCGATCTGGGGCAGTTCGGCAAACAACCTCTGGGAGCATTCCGTCAGGATGTCCACGATGACCTGCGTTATCTCGCCAACGAAGAGGGGCGCATCTACTGCAAAAACGCCCGTCTCCTGGCACGCAAATCCAATCTCAAATCTGTCCGTACCGCCCTGCTGGAAGGGGGCATCGATGTCGTCCACTGCCAGCTGGGATGCTTCACCGAGAAGCGTCGCAGCCGCTGGTACGTCCGCACCAAGACCTGGATCGAAAACCAAAACGGCGAACTGCTCTTTGGCAAAGGTAAAACCGAGATCCTTGAGGAGATCGGCACCCACGGCACCGTCGAGGCAGCCGCCGATGCGCTGGGGATGAGTCACGCACGTGCCTGGGAGCACATCCGCCTCCTCCAGCGCAACATCGAAGATCCGATGGTCGAGGGCGACGACCCAGTGGAGCTCACCACCAAGGCCGACGTGCTCCTGCGCGCCTACCGCCAGCTCAAACAGGAGATCGAAGACTTCGCCGATCAGCGATTCAAAGAGCTGATCCTCAAGGAACGCGGACGCAAAGACCGGACACCCGCCGTACCCAAATCCCCTTCACTCAAAAGAGCGGTTTAAGCGATGAGGCAGTATGAT
>CAYSQV010000082.1:0-6188 GCA_964433295.1 uncultured Nitratifractor sp.
CGATGTAGTCGTGTGCACCGTGACGCATGGGCTCTCCGACGGTATCGTTGTTGATGTAGTTGACCATAAGGATGACGATCTTGTCTCGGAATTTTTTGACCACAGGCATGCACGACTGGCCCGAGATGGAGGTGGAGAGGAGGTAGGTGTCTCCGTCACTCTCCAAAGCATCTTTGATCGAGCTGTAGATCTCGGTCTCGAAGTTGTGTTCGGTCAGTTTGGCTGCGATGCTCTGGGCGAGATAAAGCTCGCTTTCGACGATGATGATCTTCATGGAAGTTCCTTCGTCCAGTCAAAATACCCCAATGTGGCAACCGCATGGACCGTCACTCCCTCTTTGCGGCCGACAAAACCAAGGTGTTCGGCGGTGGTGGCCTTGATGTTGACCCGGGGAAGCGGGAGAGAGAGCAGCGCGGCGATTTGGCGGCGCATAGCGGCTTTGTAGGTGAGCAGTCGGGGGGTCTGGGCGAGGATCGTGATGTCGACATTGCGGATCATGAAGCCCACTTCCCGGAGTCGGCGGAGGACCTGCTCGAGCAGGCGGGCGGAGTCGGCTCCGGCATACGCCGCATCGGTGTCAGGAAAGTGTTCCCCAATGTCACCCATGCCGGCTGCACCCATCAAGGCATCGATAAGCGCGTGGATCGCGACATCCCCGTCGCTGTGTGCTTTGAATCCGAACGGACTGTCAATGGTAATGCCGCAAAGCTTCATCTCTTTGCCCTCCTCAAAAGGGTGAATGTCGATCCCCAGGCCGGTCAGGCTCACCGAAGAGGGAGGTGTAAGACAGGGGAGGGTGCGGAGGTCGGCGGGGCGGGTGAGTTTGTGTGCCTGGAGGGATCCTTCGACAAAAAGCACCCGCTCCCCCAGGGTGCGGATCGCGCTGCTCTCATCGGTAAAGTCGGTTGTGCTATCCAGTGCCCGGCGCAAGATCTCGGTGCGGCTCAGCTGGGGGGTTTGGATCAGGCGTGCCCGGTCGCGATCGACCGCCTCGTCACCGACATACAGCGTATCGACCACTCCCAGGGTCGGGACGACGCACGCAGCCTCCCGGCGGCGGTCGATGACCCGGGCGATCATTTCGGTATCAAGGCAGCAGCGTGCGACATCGTTGACCAGGACATAGGGTGTTTGGGTATGGGCAAGGGCGTTGCGCAGGGATGCCTGACGGCTGTTACCACCTGCTACAACATCATAGTTGCCAAACAGTTGCATGTAGGTTGTCTCCTGTTCTCCACCGACGACGATGACTTTGGCGAAGTCGAATGCCGAACTGAAATCATCGGCAACCTTCTGCCACAGGGGCTTCTCCCCTTGGTAAAGCCACTGCTTTTTCGTCCCCGTCCCGAACCGAGTTGAACCGCCTGCGGCCAACAGAATCAAGGTGATCTCTTTCACATTTTCTCCCTGATGTAACAATTTGATACACCATTATAGCGCCATGTCGCTTGTGGAGAGTTTTTGGGAAAAAAATGAAAGTAGAGTAAAATGATCCGATTTGGATGCGGCCGTGCCCTAAGTTTAAGATTGGGTAGGGTATAACTCGATACCCGACTTATCCGGCGGGGAGCCGGAAGATACATTTTTTAGGAGATATTATGACAAAAGATGACGTATTTGACGCGTTGCGCAACGTAAATTATCCCGGATTCACGAAGAACATCGTGACGTTCGGGTTTGTAAAACACATTGAGATCGACGGGGATACCGTGAGTGTGGATGTCGATATCACGTCCAGTGCCGAGGAGGTCAAGCTTCAGTTGATCAAAGAGATTGAGGTGGAGCTGAAAAAACTCGGCTTCAAAAACATCACCGCCAACATTCAGGCGCCCAAGCCCCCTCGGGAGCAGAGCAATTCAACCACGGGCAAAAACATCGCTCCTCATGTCAAGAACTTCCTGATGGTCAGTTCCGGTAAAGGGGGAGTGGGCAAATCGACTGCATCGGTCAACCTGGCCATTGCCATGGCAATGCAGGGCAAGAAAGTCGGCCTGCTCGATGCCGATATCTATGGCCCCAATATCCCCCGAATGATGGGGATCGAAAACGAAAAACCAGAGATCCAGGGCAACAAAGTGGTCCCGTTCAACGCCTACGGCGTGGAGATCATGTCGATGGGTTCACTCATGGAGCCGGGGCAGTCACTGATCTGGCGCGGATCGATGATCATCAAGGCGATCGAGCAATTCCTGCGGGACATCCTCTGGAGCGAACTTGATGTTCTGGTGATCGACATGCCTCCCGGAACCGGTGATGCACAGCTGACGCTGGCGCAATCGGTCCCGGTCACGGCGGGTATCACTGTCACGACACCGCAGGAGGTCTCGCTGGATGACAGCCGCCGCAGTCTTGATATGTTCAAAAAACTTCACATTCCCACTGCCGGAGTGATCGAAAACATGAGCGGTTTTATCTGCCCGGGTGACGGTGAGGAGTACGATATCTTTGGGATGGGAACCTCTGAAGCGGTGGCCCAGGAGTATGAAACCGAGTTGCTGACCCGGATCCCCATCGAACCCGAAGTGCGTGTAGGCGGGGACACCGGTATGCCGGTAACCTACCACAAACCCGACAGTGTCACGGCACAGCGCTTTCAGGAGGCGGCTTCCAAGACCCTGGCGTTTATCGACAAGGTCAACGAAGAGGGAGGCGTCTCCAACGAAGCGATTCAGCCCACCACTCCTCCGGGTGTGAGCGCGTGCAGTACCCGATAGGGATTTCAATCGCTTATTAGGAAGAGTTGGATAAAATTCCACCTCCTCCTAATCTGTCGGGGTGTGGCGCAGTCTGGCTAGCGCGCTACCTTGGGGTGGTAGAGGTCGCAGGTTCGAGTCCTGTCACTCCGACCATTTGATGTCCCTTTTGCGGGGCAATCTTCTTGTTTTCAAACCGTTTGTTTCCTCCAACATGCTAAAATACCTGTATGAAAAAATTCATTTATCTTTTTTTAGGGCTTGTCCTTTTTTTGGTGCTCGGTGCCGCGATCGGCATAGCATACTTGTATACTCCCAGCGGGAACAGCCGCCTCCAGAAATATGTGGAGCAGGAACTCCGAGAGCAAACGGGTCTGCCGGTGGCTTTTCGTGCGTTCAGACTGAGCCGGGGACATCTCTATTTTGTGGCAACGCTTGGGCAGGAGGCCTCCCTGGGTTTTGACGGGGGTTTTGATCTGTTGCGGCGCAGCGTAAACGGCCGCTATCTTCTCACGGCGACCCATGCCCGTTATCAGCAATACGTACTTCGGCAGGCACGTCTCTCCGGACACATTCAGGGGACCGTGAACGATCTGAAGCTGGAAGGGAAAGGGACGCTGCTCAATGGTCCAGCCAGTTATCGGCTCAGCATTCGTGACCGCCAACCCCGAGATGTGGTGGTTCAGCTGCGTCAGCTTCCTCTGGATGAGTTGCTGGTGCTTGCCGGCCAACCTCGAATAGCGCAGGGGAAGATCGATGCCGATATTCTGCTCCCCTCCATCGGGAAAAAGGGGAGCAAAGGGCGGGCGGTCGTGCAGTTGGCCGATGCCCATTTCGATCCGGTGACGATCCGCAAGCTTTATCACTATACGCTTCCTACTGACAAAACAGCACTCAAAGGAGAAGCGCGCGCAAATCTGGCGGGAGAACAGGTCCGTTTTGAGGGAAAGATAGTGAGCGACCTGCTCACCGTGCATCTAAAAAACGGTCAGGCCAATCTCACCGATCGCAGTGTCGCTTTCGATGGTTTGATCGATACGATGGAGCTTGCTCCTCTGACCCAAAACCGTTTGCACGGTCCTCTCAAACTGAACGGAGCGTTCAAATACGATACCATCGGAATGCAGGGGAGGGCCTATACCCGTTCTCTGGGGGGTGAGGTGACGATCGACTATACCAAGAGTGTTCAGGCCCGGATCCGGCACGTTTCCCTTGCCCGCGTGTTGTCGTTGGTCGGTGCGCCGAAATATGCGGAGGGACAGATCGACGGAAGCCTGAAACTGGACAGCCCGCAAACACGCAACGGACGGTACGATCTCAAGCTCAGTCAGGGAAAACTGCACACCAAGATCATCAACAAAGAGCTGGGAACGGCGCTGCCGCCCAACGCGATGGTGGCACTCACATCGAAAGGGATATTTGACCAGGGGGTTCTCACGGCACAAACATCGCTGGTATCCAACCTGCTCAAAGGCACGCTGAGCAAAACCCGTTATACGATGACAGACGGCACCTGGACGACGCACTACCGGGTGGAGATCCCCAATCCACTCCTGTTGGCCGGCAAAACCGGCAAAGGGGTTCCGGTCACGCTCGGCGGTATCCTGACGCACAAGAAGGGACTGCATCTACAGGGGGCGGCCGAGGGGCTGGGCAAAACATTGACGTTTGACTATGCCGACGATCGGCTAAAAGTCGTTGCGGATGACGTGGCGGTGGGGCGGTTGCTTGCCAGTACGGGACAGCCGATGGTCGTGTCGGGGATCGCGGATGCCCATATTGACCTGGCTTCACTCCATCCTCTTCGAGGAAAAATCATGCTGAGTGCCCCCGACCTTGTCACCCATCCCGAGGCGATGAAGACTCTTATAGGGACGCCCCTGAATACCCACCTGTCCCTCTTGCTTGACGGTCATGCGAAAAAGGGGATCCTGTTTGCAAAAGGGACGATCCGAAGTCCCCTCATGACCCTTAAACTCCCCCAGATTGTTTTTGATACCAAAGACAACGCGCTTTCGACACCCTACGATCTCAATGTTTCTGACCTTGCCAAACTCGAATCGTTCATTGGCACCAAACTCAAGGGGCCTTTTGCTGCCCATGGGACATTCCGTTCGGGGCTCGAGACCAAAATTACGGGGAAGAGTACCTCGCTGGGGGGAACGCTTTCTTATCAATATATCGGTACACGCGCGAACGTTACATTTGCAGACATACCGGTGAGCCAATTCATGCATCGGGTCGATCAGCCGGATATGTTCGCCGGATCGGCCAATGGAACCCTCCGGTACGATACCCGCAGTCGCAAAGGCCAGACACATCTTACGATAGATCGTTTTCAGTTCAAACCGGGCAAATTGACCGCCGGGGTCAAGCTGGTCCTCCACAAAGACCTCGCACAGATCCTCTACGATCGCATGACGGTTGATGCCCGTTTCAATGGTGACAGGGTAGGATACAAAGCTGTTGCGCACGGCCGCAGAAGCGATTTTGCGATTCGGGACGGCAAACTCAACACCCAGACTCAGGCCCACAAAGCCAGCTTTGGCCTGCGGATCGATTCGGTGGATGTGATCGGTACGATCAAAGGGACGATCAAGGATCCCAAGATCACGGTACTTCCAGGAAAAATGCTACGCAGCAAGCTCAAGAAAAAAATGGGCGCAACTGTCAAAAAAGAGATCAACAAAAATGTCGGCGCAACGACCAAGAAATTGATCAAAAAACTCCCAAAACTTTTCTAAAGGAACACAATGACCTCCATCGACAAACTTAAAAATCTGCTTCACAACGAAATCCTTCCTGACCTCGAAGAGGCCATTGATGAGATGTTCGCCATGGTCGAACGCGACAAGACCATCTCCCTGGCTGACCGTGAAGAGCTGGAAACTCTCCAGGAGATGCATGCCGAGTGCCGCGAGATACTCATCGAGATCGAAGCCAAAGAGATGGAGGAGGAAGAAGCCCAGGAAATCCTCTCGGAGCTGGTGGAGGCTAAAAGCGAGTAAAACTACTTCTTGTCAAAATGCTGATAGTCTTTGATGCTGTGCCAGTCGCCACCCCAGCGCCAGCCTTTGCTTTTGAATATTTTGACAATCTTGTCGTTTTTGAGCATTATTGCTTTATCGGCCGGTGAGTTGGTGCGGTGTTTGCGGCCTTGTTTGCCGTATTTGAGTGAGGCGTTGTGGGCGATATGCCCGTTTCTGGATATATAGGGATTTTCGATGGGATTGATATCTATGGCCTTACCGTATGAGTGTCTGGACCATTTGGTGCCGCCTGTAACTGCTCGACAGTTAAACGCCGAGGTATTATCAGCCTCAATGGATTTCCAGTCATTGGCACCATAGTTGCTGACCAGCTCCATACGGTGAATGGGATAGCCGGATTTGAAAAGCTCCCCAAATATCTGCTGCACTTCCCGGGCGATGTCTTTGTGTACGATCATCTCTCCGGTATGGCGCTTGCCGTCAAATCCGATATACGGCAACCGCA
>CAYSQV010000083.1:0-6176 GCA_964433295.1 uncultured Nitratifractor sp.
TTGTAATTGAGGATGTAGTCAATCAGATACGGGACCGAACAGATGGCGTCGATGATGATGTCCTCGCCCTCTTCGATCTGTTTGCTCAGTTCGACCTCCTCTTCCTTGGTCAGGAGGGGGATCTTGCCCATCTCGCGCAGGTACATCCGTACCGGGGAGTCGGAGCGGCTCCATTCAAGCAGCTCCTTCTCCTTGGTCATATCAAACTCCTCCTCAAGGTTGTTCTCCATCTGGCGTTTGCGGGCGGCGGCCTGGCGGCGGTTTTCGTTGACGGTGAGGTGCTTGGCGTATTCGGAAGAGGAGGCGATTTTGATGTTTTTTTCTTTGGCAAGTTTGGCGATTTTTTTGGCCTGGGCAGCGGTGATCTGTTTGTCGAACTCTTTGGCGATGTTCTCGAAAGTGGCCATTTCACCTTTTTTCTTAGACTGGAAAAGCTCTTCGATCTTCTTCATGCTCTCTTTTGCTGCCATAAAACACTGCTCCTGAACGTGGTAATGAATAACGCGGATTATACCGAAAAATGTCTGAGAGTGGCCGTTGGGTTGGTATTTTTTGCCCATTTTGGGTATAATCGCGGAAATTTTCAGGAGGAGTTCTCCTGTACCAAAGGATACGATTTGCAAGGAAAAGTGTGGAAATTCGGCGATCATATCGATACCGATCTGATCATCGCCGCGCGCTATCTCAATACCAGCGACCCGGCCGATCTGGCTCAGCATGTGATGGAGGATGCCGATCCGGAATTTGTACGGAAAATGTCTCCGGGAGATATCATCGTCGCCGGGGTCAATTTTGGCAGCGGCAGCTCCCGGGAGCACGCGCCCATTGCTCTCAAAGCCGCCGGAGTGGCTGCTGTGATCGCACCGACCTTCGCACGGATATTTTACCGCAATGCGTTCAACATGGGATTGCCGATCTTTGAACTCCCTGAAGCGAACGAGATCGCCGAGGGGGATGAGGTGCGTATCGACATGGAAGCGGGTCAGATCGTGAATCTGACTCAAAACAAAACCTACCGCTTCACCCCGATCCCGCCCTTTATGCAGGAGCTGGTCGATGCCGGAGGGCTGATCGCGTATGCCAAACAGGAGATCGCAGCAGGAGGTGCCGCATGAGTCACAGTTACACCATCGGAGTGATCAAAGGGGACGGGATTGGCCCCGAGATCATTGATGAAGCGATCAAAGTACTTGATGCCGTGGCGGCGGTGGAAGATCTGAACTTCCACTACAAAGAGATGCTGCTTGGAGGCGTGGCGATCGACGAGACCGGTGTGCCACTGCCCGAGGAGACGATCCAGGGGGTCAAGCAGTGTAACGCGGTACTTTTTGGGGCCATCGGCGGACCCAAATGGGACAACCTGGAGCGCCACCTGCGCCCCGAAACGGGGCTGCTGGGTCTGCGCAAGGCAATGGGGACCTTTGCCAATCTCCGTCCGGCGCACGTTTACGATGAGCTGATCAACGCCTCGACCCTTAAGCCCGAAGTGCTCAAAGGGGTCGACATCATGGTGGTGCGTGAACTCACCGGCGGGATCTATTTCGGTCAACCGCGCGAGCAGCAGGAGAACAAGGCTTTTAATACCATGATCTATACCCGCGAAGAGGTGGTCCGCATCGCCAAAGTGGCGTTTGAGATCGCGATGAAACGGGACAAGCGGCTCTGCTCGGTCGACAAAGCCAATGTGCTGGAAGTCAGCCAGTTCTGGCGGGAGATCGTTGAGGAGATGGGTGCCGATTATCCGGAGGTGGAGCTGACCCACATGTACGTTGACAATGCCGCGATGCAGCTGATCCGTGATCCGAAACAGTTTGATGTGATCCTCACGGGCAATATTTTCGGTGACATTCTCAGCGATGCGGCCAGCATGCTCAGCGGATCGATCGGCTTGCTGCCAAGTGCCAGTACCGGTGAAGGGGTGGGACTGTTTGAGCCGATCCACGGCTCGGCACCTGACATTGCCGGACAGGGGATCGCCAACCCCATTGCCACCATTGCCAGCGCGGCGATGATGCTCCGCTACGCGCTCGATGAGACTTCGGCGGCCCATCGGATCGAACAGGCGATCAAGCGGGCGCTCAGCGAAGGGTACCGCACCGGAGATATCGGCGCATACGATGCCAAAGAGATCTGCACCACCGATGAGATGGGATCGATCATCGCCCACTACGCGTCCGAGGCCTAAGAGGATGGAACAGCGTGTGCGCGTACTGATCGACTGTGATGATGCCAAAGGGCTGGTCTATACGATCTCGAAAGTCTTTTATGACCGTGATCTGAACATCGAAAACAACCGCGAATTCGTCGACAAGGATGCCAACCGCTTCTTTATGCGCACTGTTGTCACCGGGACGTTTGAGACTGATGAACTCGACGGTGCGCTGCGAAAAGTACTGCCGCACGAGGCTGATATCCGCGTCATCCCGCCCCGGCGCAAAAAGATCGTGATCCTGGCCACCAAAGAGGCCCATGCTCTGGGGGATATCCTCGTCCGTCATGCCGACGGGGAACTGGAGGCCGATATCGAGGCGGTCATCGCCAATCACGATACGCTGCGCGATCTGGTGGAACGGTTTGATATCCCGTTCCACCACGTTCCGGCTGACGGGCTCGTGCGCGAGGAGCACGAAGCGCGGGTGCGGGAGCGGATCGACCGCTACGGATTCGACTACATCGTGCTGGCCAAATACATGCGGATCCTCACACCCGATTTTGTCGCGGCCTATCCGCAGCAGATCATCAACATCCACCACTCTTTTCTCCCGGCCTTTATCGGAGCCAATCCCTACAAGCAGGCACACGATCGCGGAGTGAAGATCATAGGGGCAACGGCACACTTTGTAACCGATGATCTCGACGAGGGTCCCATCATCGCTCAGGATGTGATCCCGGTCAATCATCGACTGGACTGGAAGCAGATGCAGCGTGCCGGACGGGATGTGGAGAAGATCGTCCTCTCCCGTGCTCTTGCATTGGTCCTGCATGACCGGGTCTTTGTCAACGGCAACAAAACTGTGGTGTTTTGATGCTGAATATTGTGTTGGTTGAACCGAAGATTCCCCCCAATACCGGGACGATTGGACGGCTCTGCGTCAATCTGGGGGCTACTCTCCATCTGGTGAAACCGCTGGGATTTTCCATCGACGACAGGACGGTCAAGCGGGCAGGACTTGACTATTGGCATTTGGTCGATTTGGTGGTATGGGAGAATCTGACTGAGTTTCTCTCGGCCCATCCGGTGGATGCACATACCCATTTGGCAACGACCAAAACCGATCGCCTCTACTGGGATGTGAGCTTTGGCGCAGGGGACTACTTGCTGTTTGGCTCGGAGACCGGCGGCCTTGACGAACAGTTGCTGCTTGATCACCCCGATCGCTGCATGACCATTCCGATGGGTGTCGGGGGGCGCAGCCTCAATCTCGGGGTCAGTGTCGGCATCATCGCCTATGAGGCTCTGCGTCAGAACTACGGGGGATTTGAGAAGATCACCATCCCCAACAAGGAGGCATTGTGAGTATCGGTGATGGTGTCTATGTGGTGGCGATTGTGGTATTTTCCTGGATGACCTTTGCGATCATCCGGGGGAATTTCCAGCGCAAGTTCAATGACGACGGTGAGCGGATTGATCTGGTCAAGAAGGAGAAAAAAGGGACTACTTCAGAGCATAAAAACTGATCTCTCCGTCGGCTTTTTCCGCTTTGACCCGTCCGTACATATTCAAAAGCCGAAATGCGATCTCCTGGACGGGATGGTCGGTATTGCGGACATCGACCTCGCTGCAATAGATGTTTTTGCCTCCTTTTTTCTGCACCGATTCGACCAAGCGCCTGATAAAGTAGTACCCCCCGTCCACTTCCGTCCCCTGGCACAGCAGGGCATAAAGATTCTTCTCTTTGTCGATTTCAAAAAGCAGATCGGTTTCTCGTTTTTGTTCCATGATTTCCGCTTTGAGGTTGATCTCATCGGCGGAGAGGAGGGCGACAACAAAAGATTTGCCTTTGCCGCTCTCCATCAGATAGTAGAGGACACCGATCCCCTGTCCGATCGCATCCAGCAGCCGCAGCAGCTGTTGAAATACTCCCTCTTTGATCCCGTCTGTTTTGTGTTTATTGCGTTTGTTTTCCATTTTTTCCTCTGCACTGTTGGGCCTAATTGTAACACAAACGGTTTTAATGCCCGTCACCGCGTGCGATTTTTTCGATCAGACGGACCATCATTCGTACGCCGGCCCCGCTGGCTCCATGGGGATTTTCTCCCCAGGCCGATTCGACGAAGGCTGGTCCGGCGATGTCGATGTGGGCCCAGCGATCCCGATGGTGTTCATCGATAAATTCTCCCAGAAAAAGCCCGGCGGTGACAGCCCCGCCGTAGCGGGTGTTGGCGATGTTGCACACATCGGCGATCTTGCTGTCGATCGCTTTACGCAGATGGCGGTTGAAATGCAGCTGGGTGGCATGCTCCCCGCTGAGGGTGTTGGCCGCATAGAGGACCGCTTCGACCGGTTTTTTACCGAAGCCCATCACGCCGGAGGTGTATTGGCCGACCCCCACGACGCAGGCTCCGGTCAGGGTCGCCAGATCGTACAGGTAGTCGGCTTTGACCTGCTCCTGTGCGTAGGCGAGTACATCCGCCAGCACCAGTCGCCCCTCGGCATCGGTGTTGCGCACTTCGATGGTCTTGCCGTTTTTGGCTGTGAGCACGTCGTCCGGCTTGTAGGCATCGCCGCCGATCATGTTCTCGACGGCACCAATGAAGCCGTGGACTTCGACCGGGAGGTTCAGCTCGCTGACGGCTTTCATGATCCCCAGTACGGCGGCTCCGCCGCTTTTGTCTGATTTCATCGTGACCATGAAGTCAGCCGGCTTGAGGCTCAGTCCGCCGCTGTCGTATGTCAACCCTTTGCCTACCAGCGAGATGACGGCTTTGGGATTTTTGGGTTTGTGTGAGATGTGGATCAGGCGGGGTTGGTGACGGCTTGCGCGCGCGACTGCCAGCATGGCTCCCATCCCCTCTTTTTTGAGCTGTTTTGACTTGAGGATTTTAATCTCAAGTTTGTTTCTTGCCGCAAGTCTTTTGGCTGTTTTTGCCATAATTTTGGGATAAAAATCATCAGGCGGGGTATTGACGATGTCCCGGGTAAAGTTGGTCGCTTTGGCTGCGGCGATCCCTTTGACAAGGGCACGCTCGGCACTGGGAAGGTCGAGTGGGTAGCCGTTGTACTCTTCACTCGAGAGCAGCAGACGGGTGATCTTTTGGGGCGCTTTGTCGCTTTTGTAGCGATCAAACGAATAGGCGCCCAGCAAAGCACCTTCGACCTGTGCCCGGAGGGTCGCGGTGCATTTGGGATGGGACATGTAGGCGAGCATGCGGGCACGGGTGTAGGGTTTGCCGATGAGTGCCCGCACGGCGCCGGCGATCGCGGGACGGACATCGGTGCTGCGGAGCGAATCGGCGCCGGCGACGATCACACCGGCTTCCGGGAGATGGCATATGGTATCCTGTGCTCCGGTGAAGTCGGCTTTTTTCAGCAGTTTTTTGTACGGTTTGAGCGAAGGGTGATCGAAGTCCTTGTCGATCACAAGGAGCAGGGTAATGTCGGCCTGGATGTTTTGAAGGGTGTCGGGGGTGAGTTTGATCTTCATGATTGGGTGCCTTGTTTGTTTTTGGGAGAAGAGTATAGCAAAAAAAGGATGATGATACGAAGCATCCCGGGAGGTAATGTTAGATTAATGCACTCTATGTAGAATGGGGGGGTCGGATCGTTCATCACTGTTCGATCCTCGACAAATACAGAACGGAAAGGATCACCATGAAAAAACTTCTCATGATGGCGTTTATGCCTCTTTTTGCCGTGGGCGTACTTTCGGCTGCAGGCAATGCGACCGAAGAGGGTGCCGCAGCGGCGGATGAAGCTGCGCAGGCAGTTGCGGCAATGGAAGCCAATGCTTCTGAAACCAATACAACAGACGCAAACGTCACTGCCGATCAGCCTGCCCCCTGATCGTTCTTCCCCTCCCCCGGTTTATCCGGGGAAAAGCTTTTCCTTATGACATCGGCAACCCTCTTTTGGGTTGCCTTTCCTTATTTTTATTCAAAATCCAGAAGTTCTTTGGCCTGGATCATGTCTTTGTCCCCCCGTCCGGAGAGATTGATGAGTATCCGTTTGTCTTTTA
>CAYSQV010000084.1:0-3660 GCA_964433295.1 uncultured Nitratifractor sp.
GGTTTTGCCTCGATGGGGATTTTGGCTTCCAAACAGGAACTCCTTTTGACCTATGTGGCGGCGGTTTTTCTCCCGATCATCGTGCGGCTGTTTTTTATGGAAGGATCGGTGTACCAAACGCTGGCTTTTTTCGGTTTGGCATTGGTGCTTTTGATGATTTTGGCTGCCAACTACTACGGCCAGATCATCAACATGTCGCTTAAGGCCCGCAAAGAGTATGCCGTCGCTCAGCAATCCTACCGAAAACTTCACGATCAGTTTTTCTCTCTTTTTGAACGGGCTCCGGTCGGGATATACCATTTTAACCGGAGCAATGCGATCGAAGATGCCAACGGATATTTGTTGACCATGCTTGGAAGCAGGGCCAAGGAGGATATTCTGGGGAAAGAGGTTCAGCAGCTGTGGGGGAAGGATGCCGTTGCCCAAATGCATCAGCGCGTGCTGGAGGGGTATGGCGAAGAGCATAAAGTGCGGCTCGAAGTTGATACGTTCAGTGAGCGGACGACGCAGGTTGAGCTCTCGCTCGTGCCGCTGCACAATGACGACAAGAACATTATCGGGGGGGTGGCGATCATCAAAGACATTACCGCCGAGGTCAACGCTCGGGAGGCCTTGGCGCATGTCATGCACTACGATCCGTTGACCGATCTGCCCAACCGTACGCTGCTTCTAAAGGAGCTCAAAGCCGTTATAGATTCCAAGTTGCGTACCGGAACGTATGGTGCGTTGCTGTTTCTGGATGTCGATCATTTCAACAACATCAACCGTACCTACGGGCAAAAAGTCGGGGACACTGTTTTGATCAAGATCGCGAATCAGCTGGCGGAATCTGCGGGCAAAGAGGCACTGGTGGCCCGCATCGGAGCAGATACATTCACGATCCTGTTGCCGTCGCTCTCAAAAGATCGGGAAGAGAGCAAAGAGCGTGTTTGGCGCTTCATCCATCTCTTGCGTTCGGCATTTGAGAAGGTAATGGTAGTGGGGGAGGCCAATTACCACATTAGCTTTACGATCGGTGTGGCCCAGTTTGACAGCAATTTTGAGACACCGCTGGAGATACTCAAACATGCCGAAAGCACGATGATCAGCGCCAAAAATGCTGCCCGGGGAAGCGTCCGCTTTTACGAAAAAGAGCGTGACGGCATGGCGTTGAATGATATGGCGATCGCCAACGATCTCTACAAGGCGATACAAAACCATGAGCTGACAATGTACTATCAGCCCCAGCAGGACATCCACAGCGGTATTTTGACCGGGGCGGAAGCATTGGTGCGCTGGAACCACCCCCGCAAAGGAGCGATCTCGCCGGCCCACTTTATTCCGATCGCGGAAGATTCCGGGATGATTGTGCGTCTTGAAGAGTGGATTTTTGATCAGGTCTTTCAGGATATGCGTACGATGGCGGATGCCCTGGTCGATTTTCCGCTCAACTACATTGCGGTCAACGTCAGCAGTGTCCATTTTCTTCAGCCGAACTTTGTGGATAAATTTGTTCAATTGGTCCACCGTCATCGCATCAATCCCCAGTGGATCAATATCGAACTGACCGAAAGCGGGATCATGAGCAATATTGATGAAGCCATCCGCCGCATCCAGGAGTTGAAACGCCTGGGATTCGGTTTTTCCATTGATGATTTTGGTACAGGTTATTCTTCGTTGACCTATCTGAAGAAATTGCCCGTAGATATTATCAAGATCGACCGCTCTTTTGTCAAGGACGCCGATCGGAGTGAAGAGGATCGACTGATTGTCGAATCGGTGATCGAGGTCAGCCGGCGGTTTGGCTTCAAAGTTTTGGCCGAGGGGATCGACCGGCAGGAAACCCTCGACTATTTCAAAGGAACAGCATGCAAAACGTTCCAGGGGTATCTTTTTTACAAACCGATCAGCATGCAGGACTTCATTCAGCTGATTTAGCAGCGGGTGTCTCGGCAGCAGGGTTGAAAAGGCTGGAGACCCCCCCTTTTTTTGGTTGATTGACCTGTTGCAGGTAGGCATGGATGGTCTGGATCTCTTTGTCGGTAAGGAAATAGCGCGGCATAACACCCTTGCCGCTGTGGACACTTGCTCGAAGCTGTTCGAGTGTGGTGTGGCGGATGTCAGGTCCGTTGAGGGTGATGATGTTCCCCTCCCGATCCGTGTATTCACCGATCAGGGTACCGCCGCCGGTTTCACCGTGGCAGGCGGCACAGCTGGCGCCGTGCGGATCCTGATAGAGCATCTGGCCGTATTCAAAATCGGTAATGAAGTCTTCGGCCGGGGCAGGAGACGATAAAGCCAAAAGAGCCATAAGTATCAAGCGCATTGTCACGGAATCCCTCTGAGATAAACTATTTTCGATATAATACCGAAATCTTATCGCGGGATACCTGTCAGAGGATCGCGCCAAACAAAGAAGTACAATGCAACTCATCGATGGAAAATCACTGGCAGAGGCGACACGGAAGCGTGTGGCGGACGAAGTGGAACGCTTGAGCCAAACGTCGGGTATCGTACCGGGTCTGGCGGTTATCCTTGTCGGGAACGATCCGGCCAGCCAGGCGTATGTCAACATGAAAGCCAAAGCGTGCAAAGAGGTGGGGTTCTACTCCATTGTGCACGAGATGCCCGATACTATCTCTCAGGAAGAGATCATCGGTACCATCCAAATGATGAATGACAATCCCCGCATCGACGGCATTCTGGTTCAGCTTCCTCTGCCCGGGCACATCGATACCGATGCGATCCTTGAGGTGATCGATCCGGCCAAGGATGTGGACGGCTTTCATCCGTACAATGTCGGACGGCTGGTGACAAAACTGGATGCCTTTGCCCCCTGCACGCCGCTGGGAGTGATGCGGATGTTTGCGCACTACGGGATCGATCTCAAAGGCAAAGATGTGTGTGTAGTGGGGGCAAGCAACATTGTGGGCAAACCGATGGCCTCTTTGCTGCTCAACGCCGATGCGACGGTGACAGTGACCCATATTTTCACCCGGGATCTTGCCCGGCATACCCGTGAGGCGGATATCGTCATTGTCGGAGTTGGAGTCCCCGGCCTGATCACAGCGGACATGATCAAAGAGGGTGCCGTGGTGATTGACATCGGGATCAACAAGCTCGACGACGGCAGGCTGGTCGGTGATGTCGATTTCGATGCGGTGGCGCCCCGATGCAGTCACATTACACCTGTTCCCGGAGGGGTCGGTCCCATGACGATCGCCATGCTGATGGAGAACACCCTGAAAGCTGCCCGCTCACGGAAAGCCTCCCTCCTTGAAGGTGGCGCCGAATGAGAAAAGCCTTGACCCTTCTCCACCGTTTCAGCAGCAGCTGGACGGGGACAATCATCATCGTGCTGGGCTTAATCTTTTTTGTCGCGCAGTCGTTTGTGATCCCCAGCGGCTCCATGAAACGCAGCATGCTGATCGGGGATTTTCTTTTTGTCAAAAAATTTGCGTACGGTATTCCCTTGCCGGAGCTGCCCTGGATAGGACTCAAGGTCTTTCCGGACTGGAAAGGCAACGGCCACCTGATCGAAGGGCCCCGTCCCAAACGGGAAGAGATCATGGTCTTTTATGTCCCCAAGGACCGCAAGACCCATTTCGTCAAGCGGTGCGTGGCCGTGGGGGGCGACGAGCTTCTCTACTACGACAAGCACCTGTTGATCCATATGCACGA
>CAYSQV010000084.1:3670-6127 GCA_964433295.1 uncultured Nitratifractor sp.
CACGAAGGGGATGAGTGGATGCGGGAGCACTATCCGGATGCCAGGCAGGTGACCGCCCTGGGCAAACTCTGGCTGGACAATCCCTACCGTGCGAAATATCCGGGGATTCAGTATCAGCCGGAATACGACAGCAACATCTTTATGCAGATGCTCTACCGCTACAAGGAGCCCGGAGCCATTGACATGAAGCCGGTGATGATCGATGAGCTCAAAAGCCCGGTCTATGCAATCGACGGTACACCCGTCAATGCGTTCTATAAAAAGGTTCAACCCGACCACTTTTACATGATCGGGGACAATCGGGACAACTCCGACGACAGCCGTTTCTGGGGTTCGGTGCCCTATTCACTGGTGATCGGGCAGCCGTGGGTGATCTATTTTTCGATGGAGTATCGCAGTTATGACCGTGTCCTGAGCGGTCATGGCGGCGGACGGGATCATCAGGCGCTGCGCAAGGTCTGTGGCGCAAAACTTCGCCTTGATTCTGCTGCTTGTGAAGCGAAATGGAACCATCATCGCTATGCGGTACGCTGGGGGCGGATCGGGCGCTCGGTGGACGCGATCCAGCGGGAAGAGCCGATCGATGATTGACGGTGAGGCTCTTTTGATGCCGGCGGTTGTGCTGGCACTGGCGATTGCGATTATCGGGCATGAGATCATGCACGGCTGGGTGGCCTACCGCTATGGGGATGATACTGCCAGGTCTCTGGGACGTCTAAGCATCAATCCGATCGTTCATATCGACCCGATCGGGACGATCGCGGTGCCGGCGCTGCTCTATTTTTCGGGTGCGCCTTTTTTGTTCGGATGGGCCAAGCCGGTGCCGGTGGAGATGAATACCGTGATCCGAAACGGCGGCTACGGTGCGGCCATTGCGGTCGCCCTGGCCGGGATCACGTACAACTTGCTTCTGGCAGTCCTCTCTGCGACACTGATGCCGCTGTTTGCTCAGCCCGAGAGTGCAGCAATGGCTTTTGTCCATATTTTTCTCTACCAACTGGTGCTGATCAATGTGATCCTGGCGGTGTTTAATCTCTGGCCAATCCCGCCTTTGGACGGGGCGATGGCGTTGCGATTTTTTGCGTCAAAAATGGGTTGGCATGCTTTTGCTGACTGGATCGAGCGGATTTATCCCTACGGGATGGTGCTCCTGATGGTGGTCATCGTAACCCCGATAGGGGATGTGCTGTTCCGTCCGGCTCTTTGGCTGCTAAACATCATACTCTAACACAAAGGAATCTCCATGAAATTCTACATTGCGACTGATCATGCGGGCTATGCGGTCAAAGATTATCTTCTTGAACTCCTTGCAGCCAAAGGGCACGAAGCGGTCGATTTGGGTCCAAACTCAGCGGATCGGGTCGATTATCCCGATTTTGGACGCAAATGTGCCGAGGCCGTGCGGGACGATGCCGGAAGTTTCGGCATCGTCGTCTGCGGCACCGGTATCGGTATTTCCGTCTCGGCCAACAAAGTTCCCGGTATCCGTGCGGCTCTGTGCCACGATGCCTATACCGCTGCCATGGCACGCGCGCACAACGATGCGCAGATTTTGGCTTTTGGTGAGCGTGTCGTGGGACGTGGCGTGATCGAGAGCATCCTGGATGCCTTTATCGCCACCGAATTTGAGGGGGGACGGCATGCCGGCCGTGTCGAAAAAATCAGCGCGATCGATGAGGCATATCGCTCTTAGCCAAACTTTGCCGATCCTTTTTCTCACACGTGCGGCGGGGGAATCTCTGGGCGTGTGCAACCCCGCTGATCTCGCTCCAGCCTTGTTTTGGTCAGAAAATTGTCAAACATGAATTGGCTATACTGTTATTGATATTTTCTGCTGATACCTCTCCTTTGGATCGTTTGACCGGGTCGGTATCCTCCCCTGAAGGATTTTTGTGAAACACATGAAATACTTTGTGGCCATTGCATTGTTGATCCTGTTGGCCATCGTCAACAGTGCCTACGGGCAGTACCGTACCCTGCAGAGTACGATCGTGTCCTCGTCGATGATTCTGCTTCTTCTGCTGCTGGCGATCTATGCGTTGATCCGGCGCATGGACGCGATGGAACGCGACTACACTCAAGATCTGGAAAAACAAGTCGAAGCGAAAACCCAGGAGTACGAAAAGCAGAAAAAAGTTTTTGAAACGCTGTTTGAGAAATCGTCCGACGGCATTGTGATCATCGAAGGCAAACGGATCATCCAATGCAACGAAAAAGCACTCAAGATGCTTCAATACGATTCCAAAGAGGCGTTGATCGGGCAGCGTCCGATCGTCTTTTCGCCTCGATATCAGTCGGATGGTGTTTTGTCCCGGACAAAAGGGATACGGATGGTCGCCATGGCGTACCAAAAGGGGCACCATCAGTTCGAATGGCTCCATCGACGACGCAGCGGTGAGGAGTTTGTGGCCGAAGTGACCATGACCCCGCTGGTGCTGGACGGGCGTGACGTTCTGC
>CAYSQV010000085.1:0-6053 GCA_964433295.1 uncultured Nitratifractor sp.
GGTTTAGAGTAAAACCTGTTTTAGAGGTGCCCGTCAACAACATGCAAACTAAAGTTATGATTTTTCCCATCTTTTGTCACAATGCTGATTCTGTCACTTTTTATTTTTTTATCGTAGTAAATAACGATACTTTTATTGCCATGGATTTTGATCTTTTGATTGTCCGATAATGAAAAAATGCTACGCAGAGGCAGGTTCTCTTTTGTTTTTGTCGCAAACATCGACAGGACACTTTTGATATTGGATGCCGGATAGCCCAAATCCACAACAGCTTTGTAGCCGTCTTGTTTGATGTGTTTACTGCTCTCAAAACTCTTTACGATACACTCTTTGCCATCCATAACTGCCATGGTAATCTCTTTGGGTATATTCCGATCAAACTCAAAAGTTGCCAATCGGGTAGTTTTGTTTTTGTCGTGGAGATAGGTATAATTCATACTACCTTGATAGGCAGGTATCTGAGCGCCATCTTTGTCACATTTGATGACGGAGAGCTCGACGATGTTGTTGGGTTCCAATTTGACCTTGATGTGTTTTTCTGTATGCAGAAAATTATATTTTAGGCACCCCGCTTTGGCGCCATACTTGCACGACAGTTCAAAATAACGTTCTGCCAACGTTGCATTGCCTTCTACATATTTGCCCTGTAAGTAATCCTGGGCTACATTGAAGCAGGAGCCTTTGGCTTTTTGGATATCGCAACCGTGTTTGTCAACTTCAAAAGCTTTTTGGTACATACCTTTCTTGCGGTAGATATTGCTAAGATCGGGGCAAATCTTTGTGTAATGCAAATCGCACGCCTTTCGAAAATAGACAATGGCTTCGTCCAGATCGACATCAACCCCTTTGCCCTCACGATAAAGCAATGCTACGAGTCCACAAGCAGGTCCGTTTTTATCGTTGCACGACTTTTTGATCAGCGGGAGTGCTTTTGAGTATTTTCCCTGTTTGTACAAATGAAATCCCTGGCGCAGACAACTCTTTGTATTGCCGTTACGGCACTCTTGCTCCAAAACATTTCCGTATAACATTTGCATCAAGAGCAATACCATAGAAATTTTTTTCACCAAAATCCTTTGCATGTAATGGTGCTGCCTGGGTGCCGGAAGCAATGTGCTGTATAAATCAGAGGGGGTGCAGATAGAGTCAGATGCGTTCGGGCATCTCATCCTTGAAGGCGACCTTTTCGGCCTCTTGCAGTAACGCGACAGCCCCCTGCTCTATGACCGTCTGTGCCAGCTGCTTGCCAAGATCAGCCGCCTGCGTGCGTGGAGCGCGCAGGCTCTCTTGCAGGATGCGGGTACCGTCCGGAAAGCCCAGCATCGTACGGACACTTACCCCGTCGCCGTCAATGACAGCATTGACCGCGACGGGAGCAGAGCACCCTGCTCCAATGGCCGCAACAAAATCACGCTCGATCTGTGTACAGAGGAAGGTATCCGGGTCGTTGAGGCTCATGGCAACCTCCCGGACGAACGGATCATCTGCCACGATCTCGATCCCCAGAGCTGCCTGACCCATCGGCGGGATGAAGAAATCCAGCTTTTCGACATAGGGGATCTCTTTGAGTAGATCAAGACGCTTGAGGCCAATGTAGGCGAGAATGATCGCATCATACTGACCTTCTGACAGTTTTCGTAAACGTGTGTTTACGTTGCCTCTAAGGTCTTTTACAACCAAATCAGGGCGCTTGGCGAGCAGCTGCATCCGTCGGCGCAGACTGGTCGTACCCACCACGGCACCCCTGGGCAATTGGGCCAGTGACGCATAGGTATGCGAGAGAAACACATCGCTCTGATCCTGACGCTGCGTGATAGCGGCCAACTCCAGCCCTTCGGGGATATAGGTGGGGACATCTTTGAGTGAGTGCACCGCTATGTCGGCCTCTCCTGCGAGCATGGCATCTTCGAGCTCTTTGGTGAAGTGTCCTTTGCCGCCGATGAGCGCCAAAGGTCTGTCCAGCACCTTATCGCCGCGGGAAGTGATCTCATTGAGAACAACCTGCGTATTTGCAAAAGTGCTCTCTATGCGCTCTTTGATATGGTAGGCCTGCCAAAGTGCCAAAGCACTGGCTCGGGTAGCGATGGTGAGGGTCTTCACGGGGCGGTTCCTTTGGTTATTTGCCGATAATGGCCGCTTTGTAGGCAAGACGGCTCTTGTCGTATTTGCCGTCGTAGTAGACGGTGGGGGTACCGTTGACCATCATGCGCGTCCCTTTGTCCACATCGGCCTGAACGGCCTTTTTGATTTCGGGATCATTGATCTGGGCTTCGGAAATATCGATGCCAAACTGCTTTTTGACCTCAGCGAGGATCTTGGTCGCATTCGTTTCACGGTAGTTGATCTTGAGCTTGTACATTTTGAACGCATCATCCACTTTGCCCTGCTTTTGAAGCACCTCCATGATGCGGGTAAGGACATCGGAGACCGGATGGAGCTTCAGCAGCGGCATGTGATAGTAGTAGAGGGCGAGTTGGTCGGGATGTTTCTTGGCATCTTCTATAATCTTTGGAACATCCTCGCGGCAAAACGGGCAATCGGGATCGGAAAAGATCGTGATCTTGTGTTTGGCATCCTTGTTGCCGTACAGCAGATGGGTGTCATCGTAGTACGATTCGGGGAGATCGGGCTTGATGCTGCGGCGGAAATTTTTGCCGGTTTGGGCATCAAACATGTTCATCGTCGCCAGACCGGCCTTTTCGTTGACGAAAATCGTCTCGGGGGCTTTGATGTTTTTCTTACGGTAAGTCAGATCCATCACCACCATGTAGGTCTCCCAGTCGGTCGTGCCGGGGATCTTCTGTTTGGCGACCACTTCGATCTTGTTCACTTTGACCTGCGGATTGGTTACAACGCTCTTTTTGATAAACGACTCCAGATCGAAACCCCCGGCGCTAAGCGCGAGGGTCGCTGCGATCGTGATCGTCGATAATTTCGACATCAATGACATCATCGTCTCCTTGATAGTTGTGATGGTTTTTCTTCGGTTGCATTGTAGCGAACAAACGTAAATAGAGGGAATACAACAGCGCCAGCATCCCCAGCGCGTCGGTCATCACACCGGGAAGAATGAGCCCGATCGCGGCAAAGAGATACGCCAGGGCGGCATTGTGGGCATTGCGCTGCCCAAAATCGCTCAGGCTCATGGTGTTGAACGTCTGCATCAGGGCATACGGGGAGAGCTGGATCAACAGCCCGCCCAATGCGGCACTGAGCAGAATCCAGATCACGCTCCAGCCAAACCCGATTACCAGCCCGACTTTGAGCGAGATCAGGAGCTCCGCGAAAAAAAGTCCGACAAAAACAATTCCCATCAGACGCGCCGCAATACTTCGTCGTAAAGGGCATCGATCGCCACATCCTCCCGTACCATTCCCGCACGCGTGATCACCTCTGCATGCCCCTCGGTGAGTTTTTTGCCGATGACAATCCCCAGCGGGATCCCCATGAGCTCCCAGTCGCTCATCTTGGAGCCGAAACGTTCGGCACGATCGTCAAGAAGCACCTCGATGCCGGCTGCTTTGAGTTGCCCGTCGAGGCGTTCACCGGCAATGCGCTCTTCGTCTTTTTTGATATTGGAGACAATGATCTCGACCGCAAACGGAGCCGTCTCCGGTGTCCAGATGCAGCCGCGCTCATCGTGATGCTGCTCAATGATGGCCGCCAGCAAACGGCTGATCCCGATCCCGTAGGTCCCCATCTCATAGGGTCTTGCTTTGCCGTTCTCATCGAGAAAGGTCGCCCCGAGAGGTTCGGAATAGCGGGTGCCCAGCTGAAAAATGTGTCCCACTTCGATCCCTTTGGTGCGGGAGAGTTCTCCGCCGCAATGGGGACAGGTATCGCCCGCCTGCACCGCAACAAGATCGGCATAGTGTTCGCTCACATCGGGCATCTGCACCCCGATGGCGTGGTGTTCCTCGCGGTTGGCGCCCATAATGAGATTGGCTTCGCCTCTGAGCTCATTGTCCATGCGGAAAATCACCTCTTCGGGCAAACCGACAAACCCCATGTATCCCGGGGTCAGGCCGGCGGCCCTGAGTGCCTCGTCGCTTACATCCACCAGCTCGTTGGCCTCTACGGCGTTACACGCTTTGGTCTCTTCGAGCTCGTCGTTGCCGCGGATGAAAAAGAGCGCGATCTTCTCCTCCCCTTCATCGTAGAGGGCCTTTTTGGCGACGGCTTTGATGAGATGGTGCGGATCGATGTGGAAAAACTCACTCAACGCCGCGATCGTCGTCACCCCCGGTGTGTGAAACTCCGCAGGCATCATCCGGGGAGCCAGGTCCGGGTCGGCATAGACCGGCGCGGCTTTGGGAGCACGGCGGGCCGCTTCGATGTTGGCGCCGTAACTGCAGGCATCGCAAACAACCAGGGTGTCTTCCCCGCTCTCAGCCAGCACCATGAACTCTTTGGAGCCGCTGCCGCCGATCGCACCGCTGTCAGCCTCAACAATCCGAAAATCCAGCCCCAGCCGCTCGAAGATCCGGCTGTAGGTTTTTTCCATGAGGTCAAACTCCCGCTGCATGTCCTCGGAATCTTTGTGGAAACTGTAGCCGTCTTTCATCAGAAATTCACGTCCCCGCATCAGGCCGAATCTCGGACGGATCTCGTCACGGAATTTGGTTTTGATCTGGTAGAGATTCAGCGGCAGCTGCTTGTAGCTCTTGACGGTCTGGCGAACCAGATTGACCATCATCTCCTCGTGGGTGGGTCCCAGGACAAAGGCGTTCTCTTTGCGGTCCTTGAACCGCAGAAGCTCTTTGCCATATTTTTCGTATCGTCCGCTCTCCTCCCAGAGACTCGCGGGCGTGACAAACGCCAGGTCGACCTCCTGACACCCTGCGGCGTCCAGCTCTTCCTTGGCAACGGTGCGAACGTTGTCCAGTACCCGCTTGCCCAGGGGGAGGAAATTGTACAATCCGCTGCCGCCCACACTCTGAATAAACCCGCCCCGCAGCAGGTAGATATGGCTGGGGAGTGTGGCGTCGTTGGGAATCTCTTTGGTGGTGGGGATCAGCATCCGGGAAAAACGCATCAGTGGGCTCCTTGGTCGTGATGATGGCGGATCGCCTCATCGGCGATCTTTTTGTATTTTTTGGGATCGACATCCTCGGTGGAGATGCCGAAGATCTCTTTGAGGGCATCGATCGCCGAGGCCCCTTCGTTGGTCTTGGAGATCGCCCGCAGGTTTTGGGTCGGCAGATGCAGAAACTTGTCAAACACCTGCGTGATCATCCGTTTCATGTTGGCCTCGTGGCCGGAAGGGACAAAGCCTTTGCGGACGGTGCGTTCGATCTCGCTGTCGATCACCGCATCGATCTGCAGACGCAGACGCTTGATCACCGGCTCGACTGAGAGTGCCCGCAGCCATTGAAAAAACTCTTCCCGGTAGCGCTGGACGATCTCGGCCGCCTGCAGGGCCTGTTCCTGACGGAGGGCGTGGTTGTTCTTGGAGATCGCCTGAAGATCGTCGATGCGGTAGAGCGTGATGTGCTCGTTCTCCATGGTATCGATGTCGCGCGGAATTGCCATGTCAAACCAGAGGCGCTTAAGCGCCGGCTCGGTGATCATGTCGCGGGTGATGATCGGCTCGGGTGATGCCGTAGCGGTAAAGAGCAGCCGGTAACGGTTGATCACATCCCGCAGCCGCTCAAAATCGGTCACCCGGACGTTCTCGCCCAGTTCACGGGCCAACGCTTCAGCATGATCACGGTTGCGGGAGATCAGGAGCACATCGGCACCGGCACGCAGCAGGTGTTTGGCCGCGAGACGACCCATCTCACCGCTGCCGACGACTATCCCGGTCATGCCAGAGAGATTGCCGCCCATCGATTCGATCGCCTGGGCGACCGCGACCGAGGCGATCGAGACGGGGTTTTGGGAGATATTGGTGACATTGCGCACTTGGGCCGCACATTTGAGAGCATAACTCAGCACGCGGTTGAGCTCACGGCCGGCGGTGCCGTTGGCGTGGGAGAGGCGAAATGCCTCTTTGACCTGTCCGGTGATCTGCGCCTCACCGATCACAAGAGAATCAAGCGAGGAGACGACCG
>CAYSQV010000086.1:0-5975 GCA_964433295.1 uncultured Nitratifractor sp.
CGGTGCCGAGGATCACATCTCGCATGTTGTTGTCTCGGGTAAATCATGTAGGGTGTTGGCCCCCGACAACACCAAATACATCGATTGTCTTGGGGTATTATGGGGTACAGATTTTGGATAGATGGTGTTGTGAGGGCACAACACCCTACGAATATTATTTCTCATGCTGATAATCCTTTGCTGCCTTCTCAATCGCCTTAAAATCTCTCCCGTCAATCGTGCGCATATCCAATACAAATCGCTCCGCTTCGATCCGGCCGATGATGCGGTGGGCTCGGAAATGGGCTTCGAGCTTGACCGGGTCGCCCTCGAGTGCCAGGATAACGGTGGGGATTTTACGGTTGGGCATGGTGCCCCCACCCACGTAGGTGCGGCTGGTTTTGATCTCGGAGGGGATCGCAAGGGTCGGTTGCAGGGCGCGGGCGCGGGCTTCGAGTTGTTCGGGGGTGGTGGTGAGCATCCGCAGGACGGGGATGCGGTCGTAGTCTCTCTGGCGGTAGGCCAGCACAGTGTGTTCGAGCAGTGAAAGGGTAATCTTGTCAACACGGAACATCCGAAGGATCTGGTTTTTCTTCAGCTGCGCGATGAGCTCTTTTTTGCCCACGATGATCCCCGCCTGAACGGAGCCGAGCAGTTTGTCGCCGCTGAAGCTCATCAGATCGGGCGGGTTCTCCATCAGGCGGAGGATCGAGGGCTCCGCCTGACTCAGCCCCCACGGAAGTTCCGGCAGATAGGCTGAGCCCAGATCGTAGTAGCTGATAAGATTTTTTTCACGTGCCAGGGTGACGATCTCGTCGGTGGAGGCCTCGGCACTGAAGCCTTCGATGGTGTAGTTGGATTTGTGCACTTTCATCAGCATGGCCGTGCGATCGGTGATGGCGGCCTCGTAATCGGCGATCTTGGTCTTGTTGGTGGTGCCCACTTCGACCAGCTGCGCACCGCTGGCGGCCATCACGTCGGGGATACGGAAACTCCCCCCGATCTCCACCAGCTCCCCGCGGGAGACGATCGCTTCGTGATCGCGGGCGAAGGTATTGAGGATGAGAAAGACCGCCGCGGCGTTGTTGTTGACGATCAGGGCATCCTCGGCGCCGAGCAGATCGCGCAGCGCACCGGCGGTGTGGACGTAGCGGTCCCCCCGCTCCCCGGCGGCCAGATCGTACTCGAGGTTGCAGTAGCCCGTGGCGATGGCGCGTGCTTCGTCGAACAGTGCCGGGTCGATGGGGGAGCGGCCGAGATTGGTATGGATGATCACCCCGGTGGCGTTGATGAGCGGCTGGAGCGAGGGGGAGAGCATCGCCTCGTAGCGATCTGAGATCGCGGCGATGAGCGCCGCTTCGTCGATCTGTGTCACGTCACCGTCTTTGATCGCGGCACGCAGGGCATCGATCTCGGTTCGGATCGCTTCGGTCAGAAGGGAGGGGTTGCATGTCGCGAAAGTTTCATGGGTGAGGAGTTTGTCGATTTTTGGGATGGAGCGGTAGGGGTTCATGGGTATCCTTCTTTGTGAGCAACGAACCGTTGCGATGGATGATGTAGGGGTATTTTATCATGATTTTACTTGCGTTTTATTCATTGACAACACATTATAAAAGTGATAAGATAACATTATCTCAATAATTGTTATCAAAAAGGAGTTTACAATGAAGATAGCCGTACCGGTACACGAAGAGAGCCAGGAGGTGTTTGTGCGCGTAGGGCGGGCGCCCCGTTTTGCGATCTATGAGGATGGGGTGTTGGTAGAATATCGCCCCAACCGCCACACCCACGAACATGACCATCACGGGGGTCAGCATGATGGCGGACACGGACACGGCCGGCATGACGGCCATCGACAGGGTCATGGACACGGAAGAGGACAAAGGCGCGGTGACAAGGACGGACGCGGGTTTGGAGTCGAAGAACTTGGTACCGATGAGGAGCCGATGGATGCCTACTCCCCCGAAGAGGTGGAGCTCCACCGCAAAGACCTCGACAATCTGGCCGATGTCGATGTGATGCTCGCCCGCGCGGTCGGCCCCAACATGAAAGAGGCCCTTGAACTCTCCGGTATCGAGGTGGTCAAGATCCGCAAAAAGGATGGGGAGCACGCGGATGAGGCGGTGAAAAACTATCTGAAAAACAGGTTTTGAGCCGCTTTGGGTACAATACACGCATGAAAACGACCCCGATAGATGCCGCTACCCTTGTCGATGATGCCTTGCTGCTGGTGGAGCAGAATTTTTACTTTCTTCATGCCGGGGAGTTTTACGATGCGCTCAACCGGCACGAGGATCTCAGTCGGCTGGTTCCGGAACGCATTGTGCGCCGGTTCGATGACGGAGTGGCGTACAGTTTTGGCGGGGAACTGACCCGTACGGTCGTGCGCCACGATCATGAGCATGGGGATGAGACGGGAGGACTTTTTACCTGGTTCGTGGAGTTCAATGCCTTTCGGGGGATCGCGATGGGGATGCTCGAGGCGCTGGCGCACCCCTCACCGTTCCGTGATTTTGTTCGGGAGCGGCTGGGGGAAGCGCGGTATGAGAATCTGGTCGATATCGTGGCTTTTGTCCGCAACGTCCTTTCGCACAACACCCATGCCGAGATTCGCCTGAACGAAAAGGATTATCTGGGCCGACGCAAACGGATCGCGCGGATGGGGCGGGACCTGAACGTGGTGTTTGATTTCAACTACCACGGCGATCTGCCCGAGATCGCGGCCCCTTCGGCGGCGTACGGCGCCCGCTTTGCGGTCGATTTCGCGGCGTTGAGCGAATCGGTGCCGTTCCTGGATATCCTTACGATGGGGGAGCTGATGATGCTCTCGGAGCTGTGTTTTAATCTGGTGGTGGCGTATCGACAGTATTAGATCAGAACACCGTCGGCTGAACCGCGCTGTTGTCCACGCCCCCCTCGGCGTTGATGGCGAGCACCTGCTCCCAGAGGGTATCCGCTGCCTGGAGGTAGCGGCGGGTGACCTCATCGTCGGGCGCCAGAGTCACCAGCGGCATCCCCTCATCGCCCCCCTCACGGATACTCGGATCGATGGGGATCTCGGCCAGCACACGGGTTTCGTATGCCTCAGCCAGTTGCGGGGTGGTCCCTTTGCCGAAGATCGGATACTCCGTCCCGGTCTCGGGGCAGATAAAGCCGCTCATGTTCTCGATGATCCCGGCGATGGGGATGCCCAGCTGCTGGAACATATTCAGCGCCCGCACGGTATCATCGAGTGCGACTTTTTGGGGTGTGGTGACGCATACTCCGGCAGTAATCGGCAGACTCTGGGCCAGCGTGATCTGGGCATCCCCGGTGCCCGGGGGCATGTCGAAGATCAGCACATCAATCTCCCCCCATTGGATATCGACAAGCATCTGATCGATCGCCTGGGTCACCATGGCGCCTTTCCACAGCAGTGAAGCATCCTGGGCAATGAGCGATCCCATCGACATCATCTTGATCCCGTGAGCGGCAATGGGCTTGATGGTATTGCCCACAAAGACCGGCTCAACGCCGTTCACTCCCAGCATCCGGGGGATGTTGGGTCCGTAGACATCAACATCGAGTAGGCCGACTCGTTTGCCCCGTGCCGCCAGAGCCAGAGCGAGGTTGACGGTGGTGGTGGACTTGCCCACTCCCCCTTTGCCGGAGCTGACCATGATGAAGCTCTGGATGGACGGCAGCGCGTTGAAGCCGCCGGTCTCGGTCTGTGGCGGTGGCGGCGGGGTGTGGATCGCAAGGTCCTCCAGCGGGATACCGGCCGCTTCGAGGCGTCGGGTCACCTCGAGGGTGAGCTGTCCGCGTACCGACTCGGCGGCCGAGGGGATATCGAGCACGACACGGGCGCCGCTGTCGGTCATTTCGGCTGTCTGGATGAAGCCGTACTCGGTGATGGTTTTGGGCATACCGGGGTAGGGGATCTGCGCCAGGATCTCGTTGAGTGTGTTTTGGGTCATCATTTTTCCTGATACATATAATAACTTTTCCGCATTGTACCATGTGGGACTTGCGTTCGGTTTACATTTGTTCACACTGGATTGACACACGATTGACAAAAGGGGTCTATACTGTGAATATCTTAAACCAAAAAGGAGTCCAAGATGAAAAAGTTTACTGTAGTAATGGCATTCGCCGGTCTGGCGATCGTATGGGCACAGGGTATGGGCCTGGGACAGGGTCGGGGCGGCATGCAGAACCGTCCGACCTTTGCGAGCTATGATCTTAACAGAGACGGGAAGATCACCCAGGATGAGTTCAATACCGCTCGAACGGAACGGATGAAAAAACGGTTCGAGCCCCGAAAAACGGAAAAACCACTTCGACCCCAAATGGGAAGGATGCGTTCGCAAGTAACGTATCAGCTTCTTCATTGTTGATCTTTCCGGCCGTCAGGCCGGGAGGATTTTCTTTCGTTTACTCCTCTTCTCCTTTTTTCAGATCATGGAGATGTTGTGATGCAACCAGCATGTTGTAGAGTTCCGCCGGATGCAGACCGTTTTGTTTGGCCAGACGTTTGAACGTCATATCGGGTGCGGCATCGATGCCGTAATGTTTGAGATGCTGGATGAACGCGTCCAGATCGATCCAGTATTCCTGTTCGAGGCGGCGCAATGATTTGCGGGCCATACCGACAGGCAGGGCATTGGGCAACTGATACTTGGTCGCGGTATCACGAATGATCAAAAACAGTTCATGCGGGCTGATGCCGTTAGTCTGAGCGATGGATTTGACGGTTTGACGAGGGTCAACTTTATGATATCCTTTGGCTTTGAGACGTTTGAGAGCCTTTTTGGGATCGATATGTGTCAGAGTGCAAAAATCTTCCAGGGTAGCGTATTCGGCATAGGCAAACGGAGGATTGGCATCATTGAGGGAGTTGACCGCTTTGATTCCGTTGCCGATATTAACCAGAAAACTGAGCGGGAAGGTCATGGTGATCGTCCCGGCAGCAAAGATCACGACCACGACCAGCGCAATGTTGAACTCTTTGGTGAAGACTTTCCACTTTTTTTTGACTTTGAGGTAGTGTTTGATCGGTTTCCAGTTGAAGTAGATGTGCCAGATGATTAGCACCAGAAAAAGAATACCGAGATTGATGTGGAGATTGTCCCACTGTTGTTTGTCCAACCCGAGAAATCCCCACTCCGTCCACCCGGTTACGCCGCGATCGGGGATAAAATAGAGTACCCCGCTGGAGACAAAGACAAACACGAAGGTCAATGCCGCAGCCAGGGAGATGAGACGTTGGTATTTCATGTACATGCTCCGATAAGATTTGGTTGGAGCTATTATCACCTAATGTTTCTGAGAGTCCCCCCCCTTGTTTTGTTCTCAGACATAAATTGAGCTTACGTTGAGATTGCGGCTATAAAATTCGGTACAATAACGCTATGAGGCATACAATGCAAAAAAGAATCTTATTGCTGGAGGATGACCTCCAGTTGAATGCAACGGTCAAGCAGTTTCTCCAGATGCAGGATTATGAAGTGATCGCGGTATTTGACGCACACGAAGCGAAAGATCGTCTCTACGAACAGGCGGTGGACCTGATGCTGCTTGATATCAAAGTGCCCCACCAGAGCGGTCTGGAACTGTTGGCGGACCTTCGAGCCGAAGGGGATGAGACCCCGGCGATCTTTGTCACATCGCTCAGTGGAGTAGAAAACGTGGAACAGGGATTTGCCCGTGGATGCGATGACTACATCCGCAAGCCGTTTGCCCTCAAGGAGCTGTCGGTTCGGATTGAATCGTTGTTGCGGCGAACGTATGGCAGTACCAGCGAAACGATCTCGCTGGGGGATGGAGTGGTTTTTGATACGTCTGCCCAACGTTTGATTCGAAACAACCAGACCGTTCCTCTCAAAACCAAAGAACTGAAACTGCTCTCACTTTTTCTCCGCCACACTAATGAATTGCTGGAGTACGAACGGATCTATCGTACATTGTGGGACTATGACGAAGAGCCCAATCCCGCTTCGTTACGGACGTATGTCAAT
>CAYSQV010000087.1:0-5931 GCA_964433295.1 uncultured Nitratifractor sp.
CATTGGTCATTGCGTTGATCAGCGAGCTTTTGCCCACATTAGGTTGCCCGGCCAATGCGATCATGATTGTTTTCATGCAGCTGTCCTCTAAAAAATATTTGTGATAATTGTTATCAACTTCGAAAATATACCTGCCCGCTGCTTGCGAAATACTTAAAATTGAGAATAGTTATCAGTTGCTTTATGCTTTTTTACTTTTTTTGATCACATCGCTGTAATCCGCATCGGCCAGCACGATCAGTTCTCCGTCAAAACTGTCGATGCGACTGTCCCCTTTTTTGAGAAGTTTCTTGATCTTTTTGGTGATCTTTTTCTGCTTGGCCTGCTTGCGGATGTTGTGCTCATCGAAAAAGTCCTCCAGTTCAATCCATGCCAGCTCATCCCCCTCCTGTGAGCCGTCATAGAGGATCCCCTCCTCGGCCGCCTCTTCCCGGATATCCACAGCACGCTCCGTCTCGTCCTCGCCGTCAGGGATCTCCACCGTCGTATGCTCCTCGATCTGCAGATGCTCGATCTGCGTGGAGTAGAGCATCTTCATCTCCGAGAACGCCTCCTTGAGGAGATCGACCTCGCTGCGCAGTGTCGATGTGATCATTTTGTTGGTCTCTTTGAGGTCGTTGATGGTCTCTTTGAGGATGCCGATGGTCTCGTCCTTGGCCGCCAGCAGATCCTGAAAGCCTTTGGCCGGCTGTGCCGACTGGGCGCGTGGGTTGACACTTGGCTTTGAGGGGTTGTCAACCGATCCGGCTCGGGTAACCGCGCTATCCGTATCGTTCTGTACGATGTAGAGTTTGCCGTCGACGCTCTTGGATGTCAAGACCCCTTTTTTGATCTTGGCATAGACGGCCTGACGTGAGATGCCCAGTTTTTTGGCATATTCAGCCGGTTTGATCAGATTCCCCATTGTGCTTCCTTGTCAATCAATGTGTCAATCATAGCATAAAAAAGGTAAAACACCGGGTGAGGGGATGGGGTGTCAGCGACGCGTACCGTCGAGGACCGGGACAAACAGGCACGGCTCGATTGCCTCGGACGTGATGTGTCCGTGGCGTTTGTAGTAGCGGGTGATGATCTGGAGACCGTCCTGATTGATGGGTGCGACCAGGATGCCACCTTCTTCAAGCTGATCGAATAATACCTGTGGAACGCGATCCGCCGTGGCCGAAAAAATTATTCGCTCATAGGGAGCATACTCTTTCCACCCCCGCTGACCGTCATCGTAACGGGCAATGATATTGCTCATTCCCAAACGCCGAAAACGCTCTTTGGCCTCCCGCAGAAGCGGTTCAATCCGCTCGATGGTAAATACCCGCCGGACAATCTGCGCCAGAATCGCCGCCTGATAGCCGCTGCCGCATCCAACCTCCAGTACGCTGTCCACCCCTTCCAGCTCCAGGTGCTGGGTCATTTTGGCCACGGTCAGGGGGGAGGAGATCCACTGTTCCGACTGCATCGGCAGCGCATCCAGCTGATAAGCCAGGTGCTTAAATCCCTCGGGGACAAATGCCTGACGGTCGACGGCAAGAAACGCCTCTTTGACATACGGCTCCAGAGGGAATTCGCGGTCGATCGACTCGACCATTTTGTTCAGATGCATTTTTGCTACCATTGCGCGCCACCGTCGAAAAGAATTGTCCGAAATTTTAGCAGAATTTTTGTTATCACTTCATGACAATGTACCGACGCATGATCCCCAACAGCCCCAAATCCAGCTCGCCTGAAATTATCTCTTCCGCATCTTCCCGGATCACACCTCCGTCCGGATCGCAGATCATGCTCGATCGGGCCATGTCGCTTCGGGCACTGTTGGCCACTACGACAAAAGCCTGATTCATCACCGCCAACGCCGGCGCGAGGATATCAAGGTGCCGTTTGCGCGGGAGCCCCCACTGGGAAGGGACAAGAATCACGTCGGCTCCTTCGAGCTGCCGCCAAAGCTCTTTGAACCGCAGCTCGAAACAGATCAGCATTCCATACCGTACCCCGCCGATCTCAAAGAGCCGTACCCCCTCCGCAGAGCCCGACGCCAGATGCCTGTCTTCCTCACCGAGCACAAAGAGCTTGTGCTTGCTCTGGCGATGGACGATGCGGTGATCGTGGACCACCACCGCATCGTTGGTGTAACGTCCGTCTTTGTGCCGGGTCAGCAGGGTCAACCCTACAATCTGCTTCTCTACCCGTTCCGTCAACACCGTGAGTACCTCCTTGCCAAACGCCGCAGCCTCTTCGAGATGCCCATAATCGTAATCGGTCATGCTTACTTCCGGTGCCAGTACGATGTCATGATCCTTCAGCTGTTCCAGGTGGGCTTTCAACCGATCAAGGTTGTCATGATAAGAAGAGAGATTGGGCAGTTGCAAGGCGGCGGCTTTAAGGATGCGGGACATGGGAAACTCCGATTTTTTTGAAAATTATACTATACTTCCACCATGCAAACACCCTACGAACAGCTTCTTGCCGTCATCCCCGACCATCCGGGGCAGCGCATCCTCCACTTCGTCGACAGCCACACACTGCTGAGCGACGCGCTGGCGACACTGACCCGTGTCCGTGACTACGAATACCTGCTGCTCTGTTTTGACCCGCAGCAGGCTGCCCGACTCGACCGACACTTTGCCCTCAGCTCTCACATCAAAGTCAAATCCGTCACCCACGGGCAGACGCGATACCACACGCAGGCCAAACTCTATGATTATCTCTTCATCGAGGCCGCCATCCCCGATCCGGGCGATCTGCTCAGACGGATCTATCCTGCGATCAAAAACGGCGGCATGGTGTTTGTGCTCACGCACGATGCCAATCCGCAGATCGATACCTGGCGCGAGGAGATGGAGCGGCACAATTATGTGGCATTCAGTGCCTTTGATCTCGAAAAAGGAAGGCGCATTGTCAGCGCCAAAAAAATGCATGGATGGGGTGGGTAAAAGGCGGCGACCCTCCGAAAAACTCTATCGGAAGTAACACGCAAGGGGGGAAACGCGTAGCGGGGAGGGTCACCCGGAAAGCCGCAGCTCTTCTATGCTTGGAGGAGGGAGGAGGCAGAGCCTGCGACTTTCACATTCACATTGTAGCCTATTTTTGTGGAGCGATCGTGAGGCGAATGATGCAAGATGGACAAGCGTAGCGAAACGAAGCCCACACGTCAAAGTGGATCCAGATCGTACCGCTATTGGCAGCCGATACATTCGGTGCTGCGATCCTCGACCCCTTCATCTGCTTTGGCCGCTTCGGGCGACTGGCTACGGAGATAATAGGTCGATTTGAGCCCAAATTTCCACGCTTCCATGTAGATGTCATTGAGGTGCTTTCCGCTGGCTTTGTCAAGGGTAATGAAGATATTGAGACTTTGGCCCTGATCGATCCATTTCTGGCGAATCGCTCCGGCACGGACCAGCAACCGTTGATCGAGATCGTAACTGGGAACATAGAACTGCCAGGTATCGGGAGAGAGGTTGGGGACAACGACGGGGATGAGTCCGGAGAGATTCTCTTCGTACCATTTGCGCTTGTAAACCGGCTCGATCGCCTGCGTCGTACCGGTGAGGATCGAGATGGAGCTGGTAGGCGCGATTGCCATGAGGTAGCCGTTGCGCATACCGTCAGATTTGACTTTTTCTTTGAGAGCCGCCCAATCGTGGGTGTAGCCAAACAACCCGCCGCGATCAACCAGCTTGCATGCTTCGGGATTGGCCTTGTCGATGGGGAAAATACCCTTGGACCAATCCGAGCCTTCGTAGGTAGGATAGGTCCCCTTTTCGAGGGCGAGGTCACTGGAGGCCTTGATTGCATAATAGCTGATCGACTCCATCACTTCATCGATTTTGCGAAAATGCTCATCGCTTCCCCACATGATCTGCTGCTCGGCCAGCATTTGCGATTCGCCCATGACGCCCATACCCACAGCGCGTGTTTTTTGGTTGGTTTTCTTCACTTTGGCCAAGGGATAGAAATTGAGATCGACCACATTGTCAAGCATCCGGATAGCCGTAGGAACGACCCGGGCGATCTCCTCGGGGGTGTTGATCTTGGAGAGATTCACCGAAGCAAGATTGCACACGGCGGTATCCCCATCGATCTCCTCTTTGTCCACCATCCAGATCTGTTTGCCCTCCAGGCTGTCAAGTGCGGTGATTTTCTTGGCCGGTTTGGTGGAGCCGTTGTCGACGGTGACCATCTCCTCTTCTTCAAAAGTAGCAATACTCCGGTCCTCGAAAATCACCCGGATTTTGTAGTGGTTCGGGCTGGTGTTCTGATAGATCTCGGTACAGAGGTTGGAACTGCGGATAACCCCGGTATGACGATTGGGATTGGCCCGGTTGGCCGCATCTTTGAAGCAGAGGAAGGGGTTGCCGGTTTCAAAATAGCTGCGCAAAATCTCTTTCCAGAGCCCTTTGGCCGAGATAATCTCCTTGGTGATATCATCGCGCTGCTCATACTCCTCATAAAGCTTGATGAACTCTTCGCCGTGGACCGTGGTGAGTTCATTGACCTCGTAGGGGTCAAAAAGGGTCCAGTTTGCATCCTCCTCGACCCGCTGCATAAAGAGGTCATTGAGCCACATGGCCGGAAAAAGATCGTGCGCCCGGCGGCGCTCTTCGCCGGAGTTTTTCTTGAGGTCGAGGAAGTCACGGATATCAATGTGCCACGGTTCAAGATAGACCGCAATCGCCCCTTTGCGAGTGCCCAGCTGATCGACGGCAATGGCGACATCGTTGGCGATCTTGAGAAAGGGCACGATCCCGCCGGCAGCGTGCTTGTGGCCGTCGATGTACGAGCCCATGCCGCGCACCTGCATCCAGTCCCATCCGATACCGCCGCCGAATTTGCTCAGCAGCGCCATCTCTTTGTATCCGTCAAAAATCCCTTCGATGTTGTCCGGGGTCGACCCGATGTAGCAGGAGCTGAGCTGATGCCGGGGAGTACGGGCGTTGGAGAGAGTCGGCGTGGCGACCATCACCTCAAATTTGCTGATGATGTCGTAGAATTTCTTGGCCCAGGTTTGAGAATCAAATTCGTTTTGGGCCAGGAACATCGCCACCCCCATAAAGAGATGCTGCGGCAGTTCGATCGGCTCCCCCTGCGCGTCTTTGATCAGGTAGCGGTCGTAAAGCGTGCGGATCCCCAGATAGGTAAACTGCATGTCCCGCTCAGGGCGGATATGGTCGTTGAGATCATCGAGATCGTACTTGTCTTTGAGTCCCAGCAGGATGCGACCCTCTTTTTCGCCGTGTTCGAGGTAATCCCGCAGGTGGATGTAGCCGCTGAAACCCGAAACACGGTGATACAGATCGTAGAGAAAGAGGCGTGCCGCGACAAACGTCCAGTTGGGGCGGTCAATGTCGATCTTGTCCACGGCGGTTTTGATCAGGGTCTCTTGAATCTCGGTGCTGGTGATCATGTCGCGAAAATGGAGCTGCGCATCCACTTCCAGCTCGCTCTGACTGACATTCTCAAGCCCTTCGGTTGCAGCTGAAGTATATTTTTGAATCTTGAAGACATCCAGTGTCTCGATCCTCCCGTTTCGCTTGACGACTCTGATCATGCTTTCTCCCCTGAGAATGGTCTGGGTTTCCCCCGATAAAATAGAATGCGATTTTACTCAAAATTTGCTTCGTTTTTTGTTAAAAATTCCGGTTTTTTTGACAGGAGGAATTATAATGTATCGTTATAGAGAAAGTGTGTCCGCCCTGCTGGGAAACAGAGCGGTTCTTCAAACTTATTCTCCAAAAACTCTCGCGAATATTTTGTCGACATTCTTGGTATAGTAGTCGTAGTTGAACGCCTCGCGGATCTGCGCTTCGCTGAGCTTGGACCTGAGCTCCTCATCGGCCAGGAGGTATTGCAAATAGAGGCTCTCACCTTTGTCGTTGAGGGTCGGCTTGCCTTGCTGTATCTCCTCCCATACCTTCATAGCATTGCGCTGTACGATCT
>CAYSQV010000088.1:0-5864 GCA_964433295.1 uncultured Nitratifractor sp.
CCATCATCAACTCTCTCTTTGCGGTAGGACTTGTATCGCTGCCCGGGATGATGACCGGTCAGATCCTCAGCGGCGTCGATCCGCTCATAGCGGTCAGGTATCAGATGATGGTAATGTTGATGATACTTGGCTCAGCCGGCATCTCGGTGGCGATCTATCTGTGGTTGGCATCCCGATTCAGATCCGGGACACATTAGTCAGCGGACGTTCCCTCCTGTTCCACGAGGATCCGGATGCTTGCGGCGATCTGCTTCGATGATATTTCCATCGGCATCCTTCAGAGGAAATCCTTCGATATCGTTGTCAAATCGACGATCCTGTTTGGTCCGAAGACGGCGGGGAATACCGTAAAGCTGCTGCTTCTGGGCTTCCGCAATTTTTTCCAGACGCAGCAGATCCTCTTTGTCAAAACGCAGCATCGAATCGACCCACAACGCAGCCATCTCTTCAAGCTCCTTAAATGCAAAAGGGGCATAGCGGAGCCGGGCAGCATGCAAGGTCTGCATCACATTGGCCGACCGTAGGTAACGACGCATGTAGCGCTGAATGGCCTTGCCGCCCTCTCCCTCCTTTGCGACTTCCGTCACAACACCGAGATGATACATCTCCTCTGCACTGTAAAGCTTCGAGTCCAAAATGATTCTGTCCGCATTTCGCATACCGACTACTCGCGCCAGCAGACTATAAATACCTATACCGGGACAGAGGTTGAAGCGTGTTTGTTGCAAGCCGAAATTGGCCTGTTCCTCAGCAATGATCACGTTGTAGGACAACGCCGCCTGAAACCCTCCTCCGATGGCATCACCCTCTACCAGAGCAATTGTCTGCAGCGGAGCCCAAAAGTTCATCGCGTTAATGTACGACGTTTCAATGACATATTTGGCGCATCGCTCCAAGTTGCTTCGGTCTTTTTTTTCAATGACCTTTATCAGCTCACTGAGCTCTCCACCGTATCCGAAAACGTTTGGAACCTGCGAGGCGTATACAAAAAAATTAATTGGGTTTTTTGGTTTCATGTCATTGAGTTTCAGATACGCCAGTATGTCCTGCTGAACACTGTAAAAATCCTGAAACATCGGCAGACTCAGACAGGGGCAGTCCTGCGGATTTCCATACGCCCATATGGCTCCCATCTTTGCATCATAACGCACCGAAATCAATTGTCTGTCCCGCACAATTCTGTGAAAGAGTTTATCCATCTTTTCCTCCTGTGTGGTGGGATACCAAGAGCTTTTCCGCCTCAGCCGCGGACATAGGTCTTGCAAAGTAATACCCCTGCATGACCTGGCATCCGATCGCCTCCAATATCTCTTGTTGTTCCCGGGTTTCCACCCCCTCGGCGACGACACCGATATCAAGTCCGTTGGCCATGGAGACAATGGCTCTGACCAGAGCCTTGTCCTCTTTGTCGTGAGAAATATCCCGGATAAATGATTGGTCAATCTTCAGTTTGTCTACCGGCAGATTTTTCAAATACGACAGAGAAGAATATCCAGTACCGAAATCATCGATCGATAACAGCACACCCATTTTTTTGATTGTCTCCAAAAGCTTTTGAGCCTGTTTTGGATTATCCAGCGTATAACTTTCTGTGATTTCAAGCTCAAGCCAATCAGCGTGCCTTCCTGCTTTTTTCAGTGTTTTTTTAAGTGTTTTGACAAAGTTTTGATGGCGCAGTTGTCTGGTCGAAACGTTAACGGAGATAAAGTCAGGAGGTATCCCTCTTTTTTGCCAATGTTTCATCTGTTCGGCTACTTCAAACAAGATCATCTCTCCCAGCCTTACGATCAAAATACTCTCTTCGGCTACCGGGATAAAACTGCCAGGGGTCAGCAGCCCTTTTTGTGGGTGATTCCATCGGACCAAGGCTTCGAAGCCGACCAACGTATTCCTCTCCGTATCTATTTGCGGCTGGTAATACAATTCAAATTCGCCATTCTCCATGCCACGCCGTATGTATGTTTCAGTCATCAGCTTCTCAAATGTTTTTTCCGTCATCTCTTTTTTGTAGAAATGGATCAGGCCAAACCCACTGTTTTTTGCACTGTACATTGCAGAGTCTGCGTTGCGCAGCAATTCCTGGACACTGGAAGCATCGTCCGGGTAAATCGCCACTCCGACACTCGCAGTCAGATGGATTTCCCGCTCATCAAGGACAATCGACTTGGCAATGGCTTGCAGAAGCTTTTTGCCAATTGTTGTGATGGAAGATATCTCCGGAGTATTCTCCAGCAAGAGGACAAACTCATCCCCGCCAAAGCGAGCCAGCAGATCGCTTTGGCGCAGTTGCTTTTGCAAACGATCGGCAACCACTTGTAAAACCTTATCACCGGCTTCATGCCCCAATGAATCATTTATCTCTTTAAAGTTATCCAGATCCATAAACAAAACCGCCATAGCATATCCATGTCGCCTGGAACGCCGTATCGACTGTTCGACGTGGTCATAAAACAGTGTTCGGTTCGGCAGAGTCGTCAATACATCGTAATAGGCTAATTTTTTGTAGGCATCTTTTTGTTCACGCAACTCTTCGGCAGACAATTGCAGCTTTTCATTGCTCTCTTGATAAATATGCAGTCGTTTGCCTATCTCTTCCTGAATACGCTCCTCGAGATATTTGTTTACATTGTAGAGGTCTTGTTTGATCGCCGATTCTCTGCGTTCATACATTTCGATCAAAATCATAATCAGGACAATCAATCCCACCGCCACTACAAACGCGTGCAGGTCCAGGGCAACATCCGGAAGAAAATAGAGTATGGTTATCAAGACAATGCTTGTCAAAGTGACAAGGTACCCCGTCTTTTTTCCGTCCAGAAAAAAGGAGAATGCTACAATCACGATAAACCATGAGATCCGCATGTATTCGGTTGGATAATGCAATATATCCACAAACAGCACCAGCAAACTGACCCCGATCATCAACATGGAGATGTAGGGTTGTGCCTCCCTGTTTTTTCTCAATACATACAGCGAAAACAATCCAGCGATAATATAAAAAGTATTGGCAGCAAGAAGTACGGGCCTTTGATTCCAGAACAATCCATAGGTGATTCCCGTGATCATCAACACCGTAATACCTATAATGGTATTCAATAGAAAATATTTATATTGGAGATCTTTTTCACTTACACCAAACCGATGCCCGCTTGTCAGAAAATTATCCAATACTTTCATGTAGATATCTCTTCGCATACTGTCATGGAAAAAAATACAGGACCAGACGGCATCAACAGCATCTCCCTATAAGACTATTTGAACCAAGAAGGATACCATAATTTGCGCCTTTTATGCAACTAGGGCACTTTGTGTGATCCCCTGTCAAACATTAGAATTGGGCTAAAAAAGAGGAAAAAAATATGAAGAAGTAAAAAAGAACCATACCATGCCCCTTTTGGGCACGGTATTCGAAGCAAAAATATGTCAGAAATTATTCAACTTCAGCGTCGATGACATCATCATCGGCAGGTTTTTGCTCAGCGCCTCCTGCCGAAGCAGAGCCTTGATTGGCCGCAGCGGCCTGAGCGACTTTCTGGGCGACGGCATTGAGCTCGGTCACCTTGGCGTCGATCTGCTCTTTGGTCGCGTTGTCATCTTTGACCAGCGCTTCAACTTCGCCGGTGACTTTGGCCACCTCATCTTTGAGAGCGGCATCGGCATTGTCTCCAAGTTCATCGAGAGACTTGCGGGTAGCATGGACCAGCGCATCAGCCTGGTTTTTGGCCTCTACAAGCTCTTTGCGCTTCTCATCTTCGGCTTTGTGAGCTTCGGCTTCTTGGACCATTCTCTGGATTTCATCTTCACTGAGGCCGCTTGAGCCGGTGATCTTGATCTCCTGAGATTTTCCGGTGGCCTTGTCCTCGGCACTGACGGTCAGGATACCGTTGGCATCGATATCGAAGGTCACTTCGATCTGCGGTACGCCGCGGGGTGCCGGCGCGATGCCGCTAAGCTCGAACATGCCCAGAGACTTGTTGTCCTTGGCAAATTCCCGCTCACCCTGGGTAACATGGATACTGACAGCAGGCTGATTGTCCTCGGCGGTGGAGAAGGTTTGCGACTTTTTGGCCGGGATGGTGGTCCCCTTCTCGATCACCTTGGTGGTCACGCCCCCGAGTGTCTCGATCCCCAGACTCAAGGGAGTAACATCGAGCAGCAGGACGTCCTTGACATCCCCGGTAAGGACCCCGCCCTGGATCGCCGCTCCGATGGCGACGACCTCATCCGGGTTGACCGATTTGTTCAGCTCTTTGCCAAAGTAGGCTTTGACTTTCTCCTGCACCATGGGCACACGGGTCGAACCGCCGACCATCACAACCTCTTTGATCTCGTTTTTGCTCAGACCTGACTCCTTGAGGACCTCGTCAATCTTGGTGATAGTCTTCTGGACCAGATCCTCAATCAGCGACTCGAACTTCGCACGGGTCAGCTTCATCACGAGGTGCTTGGGACCGGTTGCATCGGCGGTAATAAACGGAAGATTGATCTCCGTCTCGGTAGCCGAAGAGAGCTCTTTTTTGGCATTCTCAGCTGCCTCTTTGAGGCGTTGGAGTGCCATAATGTCTGCTTTGATATCGATCCCCTGATCGTTTTTGAATTCACTGGCAAGATAATCCACCACCCGGTTGTCGAAGTCATCCCCGCCAAGGAACGCATCCCCGCCGGTTGAGAGTACTTCGACCACACCGTCACCGGTCTCGAGGATTGTTACATCGAACGTACCGCCACCGAGGTCATAGACCGCGATGTTCTCACTCTCTTTTTTCTCCAGCCCGTAGGAGAGGGCTGCGGCGGTGGGTTCGTTGATGATCCGCAGGACATTGAGTCCGGCGATGGTGCCGGCCTCTTTGGTCGCTTTGCGCTGAGCATCGTTGAAGTAGGCCGGGACGGTAATGACCGCATCGGTGACGGTACCGCCCATGTAGGCCTCCGCATCCTCTTTGAGCTTCATGAGGATTTTAGCCGAGATCTCCTGCGGTGTGTAGGTCTTGCCGTCGATCTCGATGGCACATGCCCCACCCTTGTCGGTGACATGATAAGGCAGACGCTCCTTGGCCTCCCTGGCCTTCTCTTCATCACACATCAATCCCATAATCCGCTTGACGGAATAAACGGTTTTTTCCGGGTTGGTGACCATTTGGCGCTTGGCGGTCTCTCCGACAAGGACCTCACCTTTGTCGGTGAATGCCACGACAGACGGGGTGGTATTTTTCCCCTCTTTGTTGGCAAGGATCTTTGCCTCACCGTTCTCATAAACTGCGACCGCGGAGTTGGTTGTCCCGAGGTCGATTCCGATTGGCTTGCTCATGTTTGGCTCCTGTTTTTGGTTTGAGGTATTGTAGGATATTTACTCCAAATTATTTGCAACCCAGGTTGCATATGCGCAATATTGGCCATTTATTTCGAGGTGCTGACCATCGCCGGACGGAGGGTGCGCTCCTTCATTTTATACCCTTTTTGCATCACCTGGACGATCTGACCCGGCTCATGCTCCGCGCTCTCGACCTGCATGATCGCCTGGTGCACTTCCGGGTCGAATCCCCCTTCGTGGGCGACCTCCTCCACCCCATGCTTTTTGAGGACGTTCAGGGTTTGGTTGTAGGTCAGTTCCATCCCCTCTTTGATCTTCTCAATCGCATCAGCAGCATCTTCGGGATCAATCTGCTCCATCGACGCAAACGCGCTCTCAAACGAATCCAGGATACTCAGCATATCCATCGCAAACGACTCATTAGCAAACGCCACGGCATTGGCCTTATCTTTTTCAAGCCGTTTTTTGCTGTTCTCAAAATCGGCATGAATCCTCAGGACCTTCTCTTCGGCCTCGGCCAACGCGGCCTTGGTTTCCTCAAGCTCTCTGAGGC
>CAYSQV010000089.1:0-5801 GCA_964433295.1 uncultured Nitratifractor sp.
CGAGGCAAAACCGATCGTCACCAGAAAAAGCAACACGCTCACCTGGTTGATAAGATCAATGGAGGGGAAAACCAGAAAAGCCGTTGTTCCCCATACGATTCCGCTCACAAGCACATCCGTATAATAGCGATCCAGCCAGATCGCACTGTTGGCAAGCTTGTCCTCCTCCGATGCGTGCGTAAACCGGTAATAATAGTAGGAGCGGTACGCAAAGACCATGCCGTTGAGGAGCAGCCAGATCCCCACAATGTAGGAATCGACGACACCAAACATAAATGCCGCCAGCAAGAGGGCGCCGAGAATCTGCCCAAACAGCATGTAGGGCAGGGACATGTAGAAAAAGGTCAGCTTGTCGTAGGCAAGACGGTTGTCTTCGTGATCGGTATCACCTTTTTTGCGGTGTGCTCTTCCCATGCAGCTTCCCTTCCTCTAAATCGTTCGGTAAAAAGTATCTCAATTATACATCCATGTTACTTTAACTCCCTTTTGAAGAATATTGGATAAAATGTGACAACCGTTTCACCCCCCAAGGAGAGATCAAATGGAAGATTTTTTGAGCCGCGCCCGTGCGGCCGGCACGCAGATAGGCGTGCTGGACGGACGGCGCAAGCGAGAGGTACTCCACGCCATGGCCGACGCCCTTGCAGTGCACACCGAACCGATCCTCGAAGCCAATGCCCGTGACATGCTCTACGCCCGGGAAAACGGGATCAGCAATGCGCTGCAGGACCGTCTGATGCTTGATGAGCGGCGCATCGCCGCCATGGCGCAATCCCTGCGCGAGATCGCGGCCCTGCGTGAGCCGGTGGGACGCGTCCTGGACGGATGGATCACCGATGCAGGCTTCAAGGTCGAAAAGGTTTCTGTCCCCATCGGCGTCATCGGTGTCATCTACGAATCCCGCCCCAACGTCACCGCCGATGTAGGAGCTCTGTGCTTCAAGAGCGGCAACGTCGCCATCCTCAAAGGGGGCAAGGAGGCCGAACAGTCCAACCGCGCCATCGCCACCCTCCTTCAGGATGTACTCGAAGAGCACGATCTTCCCCGCGAAGCGATCGCCCTGCTCCCTGACAGCTCACGTGAAGGGGTCGCCGAGTTGATCCGCCAAGACGCGTACGTCGATCTCATTATCCCCCGCGGCGGCGAAGCCCTCATCCGCTACGTCGCCCAAAACGCCACCGTTCCGGTGGTCAAGCACGACAAAGGGCTGTGTCACACTTTCATCGACCGCGATGCCGACACCGACAAGGCGATCGCCGTCGCAGTCAATGCCAAGACCCGGCGACCGGGCATCTGCGGAGCGATGGAGACCCTGCTGGTCGACGCAGCGATCGCCCCTGAGATTTTGCCGCGGCTCAAAGAAGCGTTTGATGCCAAAGGGACGCAGCTGCGTGGCTGTGAGGCAACCCGGGCAATCCTGGACATTGCTCCGGCTACTGAGGAGGACTGGGACACCGAGTACCTCGACAACATCCTCTCGATCAAGATCGTCTCCGGAGTGGAAGAGGCGACCAGACATATCGCCCGGCACGGCTCGGGTCACAGCGACGCGATCCTGACTGAAAACCACACCACCGCCGAGATCTTCCTCAATACCGTCGATTCCGCCTGTACCTATCTCAACGCCTCCACCCAGTTCACCGACGGCGGCCAGTTCGGTTTCGGTGCTGAGGTGGGCATCTCGACCAACAAACTCCATGCCCGGGGTCCTATGGGAATCGACGAGCTCACGACCTACAAATACAAAATCTACGGACACGGAGAGACGCGGCCAGCCTAATCTGCGCTGAGCACTTAGGACTCTTTAAGTCCTGTTTGGGTACCATTGCGACCTAAATTCGCCATACGTCGGCGATCAAGCCTCAAGGAAAAACAGCATGAAACGAACCTATCAACCTCACAACACCCCCCGCAAACGTACGCACGGATTCCGCACCCGCATGAAGACCAAAAACGGACGCAAAGTAATCAATGCCCGCCGCGCCAAAGGTCGGAAACGATTGGCCGTATAACCCGCTTCGAACGGCTGAAAAACTCCCACGAGTTTGATGCCGTCTACCGCCGTGCCGATACGACATGGCATACCCCCTATTTCGTCCTTTTCTACCGGAAAACCTCCCATCATCGTGTCGGATTTGTCGCCGGAAAGAAAGTGGGCAATGCGGTCAAACGCAACCGTGCCAAACGGCTGCTTCGTGCCCATTTTCTTGAGACGGCCGCCTCCCTCCATCCCGGTGACTATGTTTGGGTCGCCAAAGCCCCGATCCTTGCGGAGCGCTATCCCAAAACACACCGGGCCTTTCTGCACGCGCTCAAACGTGCATCCGCCCTGCCGACCACTGACCCATCGCTAAGCAAAACATCGCTATAATCCTACTCCAAAAATCGTTGTCTATCATCATACAGTAAATAAGGTATTCTCTTGGAACAAATGGATCTCAACAAGCGGCTTATGCTCGCCCTCGTCCTCTCGTTTGCTATTCTTTTCGGATTCAGCTATCTTTTCCCCCAAAAACATCCCGCGCCTGACCGCAACGCGACAACAGCTGCAGCAGCCCGGGCATCTGCTGCCTCCGGAGCCGCTCCGGACAGCCCGACACCCGCCGACACCTCTTCCGCTCCGGTCACTGCGGCAGCGGCGACCCCGTCCAATGCTCCGGCACATTCTGCAGCGGCGTCCGTGCAGACACTCAGCACCGTCCATGCCAAATCGTTTGCCCTCTCGCTGGACCGTTTTGGCCGTATCCACAGCGCCAAACTCCTTGAGAAGAAATACCATACCCCCGACGGCAAGGAGCTGGAGCTTTTCGATCCCGCGCAGGTCAAACCGCTTGAGATCCGTTTTGCCGATGCTGCGCTCAATACCGAAGCGTTCCAGACACCCTACACTGCTTCTGCTGCTGCGCTGACCCTTACCGATGCTCCCCAAACCCTCACTCTGACCCAGAAGCTCTCTACCCTGACGGTCACCAAAACCCTCACTTTTTATCCGGACGGCCATTACGATCTGGCGCTCCACCTCGACAAACCGGCTGCCTACTTTATCACCCCCGGTCACCGTCCCGAAGCCGATCATGCCAGGTACCTTCTGGTTCGCGGCCTTCTGATCCGGGATGCCAAAGGGGTCATCACGACCATCGAGGATGGCGACGCCCAGCAGAGTCAGACCTTCAGTGATGTCACGATTCTCTCGGCGTTTGACCGCTATGCTGCGTCAATGTTCTACCGTTTTGATGCTCCGTTTTCTGTCGCTGTCATGCCTGAAAAGAATGGCAACGGCCTTGGCTTTGTATCGGCCAAAGGTGACCTGACGCTTCACGGCTACATCGGTCCCAAAGAGTACCGCACGCTCCAGAAACTCGATCCTCAACTGACCGATGCGATCGAGTTTGGGTGGTTTACTTTCCTCGCACGGCCGTTTTTCAAAGTGATGGTCTGGATCCATGACTATGTCGGCAACTGGGGCTGGGCGATCGTGCTGTTTACCCTCCTGGTCAAGCTCATCCTCTTCCCCCTCTCCTATAAAGGGATGATGTCGATGCAGAAAATGAAAGAGCTTGCTCCTAAAATGAAAGAGCTCAAAGAAAAATACAAAGGTGACCCCGCCAAACTCAATCAGCAAACCATGGAGCTCTACCGCAAACACGGTGCCAACCCGATGGGGGGCTGTCTGCCGATGCTGCTGCAGATCCCGGTCTTTTTTGCTCTGTACCGTGTGCTGCTCAACGCCGATGAGCTTCAGGGAGCTCCCTGGATCGGCTGGATCACCAACCTGGCTGACAAGGACCCCTATTATATCCTCCCGATTTTGATGGGAATATCGATGTGGTTCATGCAAAAAGTTCAGCCCAATACCATGACCGACCCCATGCAAAAAAAGATTTTCCAATGGTTCCCGGTGATCATGACTTTCTTTTTCCTGACTTTTCCGGCAGGACTGGTGCTCTACTGGCTTACCAACAACCTTCTGTCTATTGGGCAACAGGCCATCATCAACCGTGCCTGGGAAAACCACAAAGCCAAGGCAAAGGCACACACAGATAATTGATTAAAAAAGAATACAGGATTATCTTATGAAGAAAATAGAAGCAAAAACACTCGAAGAGGCTTACGCAAAAGCTGCTGAAACTTTTGACTGCTCGGTCACCGACCTGGAATACGAGATCGTTCAGCATCCCAGCAGCGGTTTCCTCGGTATCGGGGCCAAAAATGCCATCATCGTTGCAGCCTGCCGTACGCCCCGCTCCCCCGGGTCTGCCCCCTCCATACCGAAACAGAAGCCTTCACAATCCCGCCAGCCGGAGATCACCGCTCCTCAAGACACCGACACCGTAACCCAGCCTTCCCATCCGCAGTCTGTCCCCTCTTCCGAACCTGAAAATTCTCCCGAAAACGGAAGCGAAGCCGAGATCCTCAACGGTTTTTTTGACGAGCGCACGGAGATGCTCTCCGACACACCAAAATCCTCTCATACCCCCCCAAATCCCCCCCAAACCGAAAAAGCATTGGGGGAGCAGATTGAGGCACAACTGGGTCAGCTGATGCGTTCAGCCTGCTTCGAGATCGATACCGTCGAGGTGGACGTGATCGACGGAACAGCATACATTTTCATTGATGGTGAAGATGCCGCGCTGCTGATCGGCAAAGAGGGATACCGATACAATGCCATCAGTTACCTGCTCTACAACTGGCTGCACAACGAATACGGTCTGTTCATCAAACTGGAGATCGCCCAATTCCTTGCCTCCCAGCAGGAGATGATCCGCAACTACATCCAACCGGTGGTTGAGCATGTCCATCGTGAGGGGTGGGGGAAAACCCGTCCGCTGGACGGCATCCTCGTCCAGATCGCGCTGGAGCAGCTCCGCGAAGAGTTTCCCGACAAATATGTCGCCATCAAACGCACCCGCAACAACGAGCGCTACATCCTTATCAACGAATTCAACAAACGGACATGAACGACACCATCGCCGCGATTGCCACCGCCGGCGGAGTCGGCTCTATCAGTATCGTCCGTCTCAGCGGGCCCGATGCGATCCCCCTTGCCCGTCGTCTGTCTCCCCAGGCATCTCTCACCCCGCGCCAGGCGGATCTTGCATCACTGTACGACTGTGACGGCCGATTGGTCGATCAGGGGATTGTCCTCTATTTTCAAGCACCCCGCTCTTTTACCGGAGAGGATATTGTCGAGTTTCAATGCCACGGCGGGTTGGTGGTCGCCCACGAGATTCTGACAACGCTTCAACACTACGGTGCGCGTCTGGCTCAGCCCGGAGAATTCAGCAAACGCGCTTTTCTTAACGGCAAGATCGATGCCAGCGAGGCCGAAGCGATTGCAAAACTGATCGAAGCCCAAAGCACCGGCGCCGCACACATTCTTGCCCGTCAGCTCAAAGGCGAACTGGGAGCGTTCGTCGAACAGATCCGTTCGGATCTTCTGCGCATCCTTGCCCATGCCGAGGTCACCATCGATTACGCCGAGGAGATCCCCGATGAGACGGTCCAGGGCATAAAAGAACAACTCACCTCTCTTGCAGAACAGATGGAGCGTATCGTCGAGGGGAGTCACCGGCGCCGGGGCCTTGTCGAAGGATTCCGGGTCGCGATCGTCGGCAAGCCCAATGTCGGGAAAAGTTCCCTGCTCAACGCCCTGCTGGCATACGATCGTGCTATTGTCAGCGATGTTGCCGGAACGACACGGGACACCATCGAAGAGTCCCTCCGGATCGGATCACATGTGGTTCGGATTATCGACACAGCCGGTATCCGCCACTCCGATGACGCCATCGAACAGATCGGTG
>CAYSQV010000090.1:0-2054 GCA_964433295.1 uncultured Nitratifractor sp.
TAAAACGACTATATAATGACAATTTAAAGAAAATCAAAATCCCCATCCCGCCCCTTGCTGAACAAAAACGCATCGTCTCCATCCTCGACAAATTCGATGCCCTGACCAACTCCATCAGCGAAGGACTCCCACGGGAGATCGAGCTGCGGCAGAAGCAGTATGGGTATTATCGGGATCTGTTGTTGAGCTTTCCGAAGGGAGGAGAGGATGAATAGCATAGAGATATACCAGGCACCCAACGGTGAGATCGCTTTTAGAGGGGATGTGGCGCATGAGACTATCTGGGCAAATCAGAAGCAGATCGCGCAGCTTTTTGGCACGAAAGTGCCGGCCATTAACAAGCATATCAAAAATATTTTGAATGACAATGAACTGGATGATTCAACTATTTCCATTTTGGAAACAGTTCAAACAGAAGGGAAAAGAGAAGTCAAAAGAAAAGTAGAGTTTTATGACCTTGATATGATTGTAGCTGTCGGCTACCGTGTAAACAGCAAGCTGGCTACACAATTTAGACGATGGGCGACTTCTGTCTTGCGGAGGTATCTCGTAGAGGGGTATGCCCTCAACGAACAAAAACTCTCCAGCACCCAAAGCCTGCTTAAGAATCTCAGGCAGACAATCGAGATGCTCTCTACCAAAAGCATCGGGTACGAAAAAGAGCTTATGGGCTTGCTCCAGAACTACACCAAGACTCTCTCCTTGCTTGAGAGCTACGATAAAGATAGTATTGATGACTTTGAGGGGCACAAGAGCGATTATGTTTTGACCTATAAAGAGACCAAAGAGGTTTTGGCTCAACTCAAAAACAACCTCATGGACAAAAAGGAAGCCACAGAGCTCTTCGCACACGAAAAAGCCGGTGAACTCCAAGGGATCATCAACAACCTCTATCAGACATTCGGAGGGACAGAACTCTATCCCGGGATAGAGGACAAGGCCGCACATCTGCTCTATTTTGTCATCAAGGATCATCCTTTCAATGACGGCAACAAGCGGAGTGCTTCGTTCCTGTTTGTCTATTTTTTGGATCGATGCGACTATCTCTACAAAGAAAACGGAGAGAAGAAAATCAACGACAATGCACTGACGGCTCTGACACTTCTTGTCGCCTCCAGTGACCCGGCAGAAAAAGAGATGCTCATCAAACTCATCAAACATTTAATATTTTAGGAGAGATCGTATATGCTTGAGTACTCCAAACCCATTGCCCAGACCAACCGCTTCATTGTCCTTGACAAGTACACCAAGACATGGGAGGTTAATGAATCCTACCAGAGCGAGGATGCCCTGGAAAAAGAGCTCATCAAAGATCTCAGAGAGCAGGGCTATGAATATCTTCCTCATCTCAACACCCCCGAAGCGATGCTTGCCAATGTGCGTACGCAGTTGGAGCAACTTAATGATGTGCAGTTCTCCGATGATGAATGGCGGCGGTTTGTCGAGGAGTATCTCGATCGACCTGCTGAGAACATGGTGGACAAAACACGCAAGATACACGACGACTACATCTACGACTTCACCTTCGATGATGGACGCATCCAAAACATCTACCTCCTGGACAAAGCCAACATCATACGCAACAAAGTACAGGTCATCCGGCAGTTTGAGCAGACGGGCTCCCATGCCAACCGCTACGATGTGACGATCCTCGTCAACGGCCTGCCACTGGTGCAGGTGGAGCTCAAGAAGCGAGGAGTCGCCATACGCGAAGCGTTTAACCAAATCCACCGCTACTCCAAAGAGAGTTTCAATGCCGAGAACTCACTCTACAAGTACCTCCAGCTCTTTGTCATCTCCAACGGTACCGACACCCGCTACTTTGCCAACACCACCAAACGGGACAAGAACAGCTTTGACTTTACGATGAACTGGGCGGAGGCGAACAACGACCTCATTAAAGATCTCAAAGATTTTACCGCAACCTTTTTTCAAAAGCGTACGCTTCTGAGTGTGCTGCTACGCTACAGTGTGTTCGATGTGAACAATACGCTGTTGGTGATGCGTCCTTACCAGATAGCCGCGACCGAGCGGATACTCTGGAAGATACGCAG
>CAYSQV010000090.1:2154-5748 GCA_964433295.1 uncultured Nitratifractor sp.
GGGCTCAAGCGTAACATCGAAAAGCCTGACAACAAGATCATTGTGACCACTATCCAAAAGCTTAATAACCTCATGAAGAGTGAGAAGGATCTGCCCATCTACCAGAAACAGGTGGTATTCATCTTCGATGAGGCACACCGTAGTCAGTTCGGTGAAGCGCAGAAAAACCTGAAGAAGAAGTTCAAAAAGTACTACCAGTTCGGGTTTACCGGTACGCCTATCTTCCCGGAAAATGCTCTGGGTGCAGAGACAACGGCGAGTGTCTTCGGGCGAGAGCTGCACTCGTATGTTATCACCGATGCCATCCGTGATGAGAAGGTGTTGAAGTTCAAAGTGGACTACAACGATGTCCGTCCACAGTTTAAAACCATAGAGTCGGAACAGGATGAGAAAAAACTTACAGCAGCGGAAAACAAACAGGCACTTCTACATCCCGACCGCATCAAGGAGATCTCGCAGTATATATTGAACAACTTCAGGCAAAAGACCCATCGCCTGCAAGCAGGAGGCAAAGGCTTTAACGCCATGTTCGCCGTCAGCAATGTCGATGCCGCCAAGCTCTACTATGAGTCTCTCAACACATTACAAGAGGGGCGTGAGAGAGAGCTCAAGATAGCTACGATCTTCTCTTTTGCTGCCAATGAAGCACAGGATGCCATAGGGGAGATAGCCGATGAGAGCTTTGAACCTACGGCAATGGATCGCAGTGCCAAAGAGTTCCTCAGTGCTGCCATCGATGACTACAATGCAATGTTCAAGACCAACTACAGTGTGGAGAGCAAAGCATTTCAGAACTACTATCGTGACCTGGCAAAGCGGGTACAGAACCAAGAGATAGACCTGCTCATCGTGGTAGGAATGTTCCTTACCGGCTTTGATGCGCCCAGACTCAACACACTTTTTGTGGACAAGAACCTCCGTTATCATGGGCTCATTCAAGCCTATTCGCGAACCAACCGCATCTATGATGCGACCAAGACTTTTGGGAACATTGTTACTTTCCGCAATCTGGAGCAAGCGACCATTGATGCCATTACCCTTTTTGGTGATAAAAAGACTGCCAACGTGGTGTTGGAAAAGAGTTATCATGAGTATATGGAGGGTTTTAATGACCCTGATACAGGTGAGACGAGAAGAGGGTACCTCGAGATAGTGACGGAGTTGCAAGAACGCTTCCCGCATCCTGAAGAGATTGTAACAGAGAAGGATAAAAAAGCCTTTGCTAAGCTCTTTGGTGAATACTTGCGTATAGAGAATGTACTACAGAATTATGATGAGTTTGCAGGACTAAAAGCGTTGCAAACGCTGGATAGAGATGACCCTGAAGCTGTTGAGGCGTTTAAAGCGCACTACTATTTGAGTGATGAAAAGATAGAAGCGATGTCTCATATAACGATACCATCGGAGAGGGCGATACAGGATTACCGCTCCACCTACAATGACATCCGCGACTGGATACGCAGGGAGAGGGCAGGCAAAGAGCAGGAGGAGTCCGACATTGACTGGGATGATGTGGTCTTTGAGGTCGATCTGCTCAAGTCGCAGGAGATCAATCTGGATTATATTTTGGAACTCATCTTTGAGCACAACAAGAAGGTCAAAGACAAAACGGCACTGGTCGACGAGGTACGCCGCATCATTCGTGCAAGCATTGGAAACCGTGCCAAAGAGGGCTTGGTGGTGGATTTCATCAATCAGACAGACCTGGATGAGATAGCAGACAAGCCAAGTATCATTGAAGCCTTTTTTGCCTTTGCGCAGGAGCAGCAGCAAAAAGAAGCACAAATGCTCATAGAAGAAGAGAAGCTCAACGAAGAGGCAGCCAAACGCTACATCAAAGCTTCACTCAAACGAGAATATGCCAGTGAGAACGGTACGGAGCTTAATGAGATACTCCCCAATATGAGCCCGCTCAATCCGAAGTATCTTGTAAAAAAGCAAAGTGTCTTTGAGAAGATTGCCGCATTTGTTGAGAAGTTTAAAGGGGTTGGGGGAGAGGTGTAAAGTCTAACTCCAATATTGTCACAAAGGCATATTTCTGTATAATATCCCCTACAATTTTTGACACAAACAGGAAAACAAGATGAATATATTTGATGATGATGACTATCTGGTGACGACACCTGCGGAGAATTTTTTCAATATCGCCCGCATGGCCAATGCCGACATCGTGAACGCCGAAGTGGAGAAACTTTTCGACCGATTGGCGACGCTTGAGATCCTGCTTGAAGAGGAGGGGTTGGGCGAGACGTTTGATCAGATGCTCAAAACGCTTCCGTTCAGCGATCCCGCCCGGTTTGAGGAGACCAAGAATTCTCTCTTTATCGAAACGGTGGGGGCCATCGTTTCGCAGCAAGAGTAGAGGGAGATACACGTGATCGAAGCGGTCGAACGCAAGATAGAGCAGTATGTCGCCCAACTGGGGGATCGGGACGCACAGATGCTGCTGAAGCGCCTGCCTGCTGGCAAGCGGCTGCGCGCACGGCTGATCCTTGAGATTGCCGGCACCGGTTTGCGCGCGCTCAAACTGGCGGCGGTCGTGGAGATGATCCACGCCGCAAGCCTGCTGCACGATGATGTGCTTGATGCGGCGACGGTGCGACGGGGGCGCCCCTCGATCAATGCGGCGTTTGACAACAAAACAGCGATCATGTTCGGCGATGTGCTCTACTCAAAAGCTTTTTATGAGCTGGTCGATATCGATCGGAGCGTCGCACGCATCGTCTCCGAAGCGGTTGTGCGGCTGAGCTTGGGGGAGCGTCAGGATATCCTTCTGGCTGAGCGCTTTACCGTCGATCGGGACGCTTACATCGCCATGATCGATCTCAAAACTGCTGCGCTGATTCAGGCGGCAGCCGAAGCGGCGGCACAGCTGGCGGGCAAGGACCGGGCGATCTACCGCACCTACGGGCGCAATCTCGGGATCGCGTTTCAGATGATCGACGATCTGTTGGACATTACGCAGGATGCGGCAACACTGGGCAAACCGTCGATGCATGATTTTGTCGAGGGGAAGACTACGCTCCCTTACATTGATCTCTACGCCGCACTGGAGGGAGCCGACCGCGATCGCCTGCGCGGGATGCACGGCCGGAAGCTTCGGGCGGAGGAGCAGCAGTGGATCGTCGCGCAGATGGAACGCCACGGCATCCTGACCCGAGCGCGCGACGAGGCCAAAACACTGATCACCGAGGCGATCGCTCTGATGCACCGTGCCGGGGAGCATTCCCTGGAGACGATCGCCCGCTCGATGATCGAGAGGAATTTCTAATGAACTATCTGGTTGTCAGTTTCAACTACAAACACTGCTCACTCGAGAGTCGGGAGAAGATTGCGTTCAAAGATGACGAAGCGACCCGGCAGTTTTTGAATATGTTTGTGGGGTTGGAGATGGTGCTGGAAGCGTTTGTCATCAACACCTGCAACCGCATTGAGATCGTCGCGGCCACCCGGGACAACTTCGCTACCTACCACGCCGCGATCGGTTTGCTCAGCAAGCTGACCGATGCCGAATTTGATGAGCTTGCGGCCACCGGGTTGCGTCTGGAGGATGAGGCGGCGGTGGAGCACCTCTTTTCGGTCGTCTCCTCGCTT
>CAYSQV010000091.1:0-5622 GCA_964433295.1 uncultured Nitratifractor sp.
AACGTCAAATTCCGCCAAAACGAGGACCGGTTCAAAAAACTGGTTCGGGAAGGGCAAAACCCCAAAGCCCTTTTCATCGGCTGCAGCGATTCGCGCGTGGTGCCCAATCTCATCACGGGTACAGGTGCGGGGGATCTGTTTATCACCCGCAACATCGGCAACCTCGTCCCCCCGTTTCGACCCGACAGTGACTTCCACGGCACCGCGGCCGCGATCGAATACGCCGTCAGCGAACTGGAAGTCAGCGACATCATCGTCTGCGGACACTCCGACTGCGGTGCGATCAAAGCCCTCTACAAAACGCACGAAGTGACCGAGGAGAATATCCACACCGTCAAATGGCTCGAACTGGCTGCCGATGCCAGGCAGGCCGCTCTCCAGGCCCTCCCCAAAGCCCCAAAAAAACAGCTCTTGGAGTACACCGAAAAGATATCGGTGGTCTATCAACTGGAGAACCTCCTCAGCTACCCCGCTGTCAAGCGCGGTGTCGAGGAGGGGCGGATCTTTCTGCACGGCTGGCACTACGACATCGCCGAAGGGACCATCGACTACTACGACGATGAGGCCTTTGAGTTCAAGCCTCTTGGGGATCCGACATGATCGCACATCGGTTCTCGGATCTCGTCGGTCGCACGCCGTTGGTCGCGGTCACCCACCTGGAGCTCCCCCCGGGCACCGAGCTGCTGGCCAAGGCTGAATTTCTCAACCCCTCTGGATCGGTCAAAGACCGCATCGCCGCCCACATGATCGCCCAGGCACTGGCACGGGACGCGATCACCGAAGCGACCGTCCTGATCGAGCCCACCAGCGGCAACACCGGCATTGCGCTGGCCGCAGTCTGTGCCGCACAGGACATCCCCCTGATCCTCACCATGCCCGAATCGATGAGCGTCGAACGGCGCAAATTGCTGGAGCATCTCGGCGCACGCATCGTTCTGACACCGGCTGAGCTTGGAATGCAGGGGAGCATCGAAGAGGCGGAACGCCTTGCCGAATCCCTTCCGCATGCCCGCATTTTGGGGCAGTTCACCAACCCAGACAACCCCAATGCCCACTACCAGACCACTGCCGAGGAGATCCTCGAGGATCTGGGCAGAGCCCCCGACCTCCTGATCGCCGGAGTAGGTACGGGCGGCACACTCAGCGGAACAGGCCGTCGCCTGCGCGAAACGTATCCCGATATGCAGATCATTGCCGTCGAGCCGGAATCGTCGGCCGTGCTGAGCGGGAGAGCGGCCGGAGCACACGGAATCCAGGGGATCGGTGCCGGATTTGTCCCCCGGACACTCGCGCACGAACTGATCGACCGGATCGTCACCGTCTCCGAAGACGAAGCGATTGCCTGTGCCCGTACCGCCGCCCGGGAGGCCGGTTGGCTGGTCGGCATCTCTTCCGGAGCCAATCTCGCCGCAGCGCACCGCCTGGCCCGCCAACCCGAACACGCCGGCAAAACCCTCCTGACGATCCTCCCCGACAGTGCCGAACGCTATTTGAGCACCGATCTGTTCGCTTAGGCAATTAACACTTCATTAATAGTGTTTTTGTACGATAAGAATTCAAAATACTCAAAGGACACGATCATGCTCAGAAAACTCATCAATACCCTGCTCATTATCGCCCCCGCTTTTGCGATGGCTCAGGTCAAATTCACCCCGTATGCCACCGCCGCCAAATACATCGGCCAGGGCAAACCGGTCATGCTCGAGGTGGGCGCGGAGAGCTGCGTCAACTGCATTGAAATGAATCGTATTCTCGCACCCATTATAGCAAAACACCCAAATTATCGTATTTTCGATATTATTCTCAAACCCCCTGCAGTCAACATTCTTTCCGGTCGACCACCGGTTTCCATTGAGGAAAAACTCCGTATTCATGCCATTCCTGCTCAGATCTTCTACGACGCCTCCGGCAAAGAGGTTTACCGTCACACCGGTATCCTCACAGCCCAGCAACTCGAGACGATTTTCAAAAAACTCCATTTTTAAGGATCGTACATGAAAGCAGTACCCACTCTTTTCTCTCTCTTCTTTGTGACGCTTCTATGGGGTCAAGTCACCTTCACCCCCTATGCCACCGCCAAGAGCTATATCGGCAAGGGCAAGCCGGTCATGCTTGAGCTGGGCACCCGTGACTGCTCCGGCTGCAAACGGATGAACGCCATTCTCGAACCATTCATGAAAAAACACCCCACCTATCGCATCTTCGATGTTCTTATCAATGAGCGGCCAAAAAGAAAAGCCTCTGCAGCTGATCTCCTGGGTGGTCACTCCACAAAAACCCTCGAAGAAGAACTCAAAATGAACGGCTATCCCTATCAGATATTTTACGACAAAAACGGTCGCGAAGTCTACCGCCACGCCGGAGTACTGACTGCTGACCAACTGGAGACCATCTGCAGGAAACTGGGTTTTTAATGACAGAGGCGTGTTTCGAAACCCTCCGCATCCAAGGCGGTGCGCCACAGCACCTTGCTTACCACACCGCCCGCCTCAATCGCACCCGCGCCGCATACTACGGTATCCGTGATCCTCTCGATCTCGAATCCTATATATATAATGTTGTCCCCGCCAACGACCCTCTCCCGCAAAGACTCCGTATCGTGTACAATGCTTCCGGCATCCTCTCGTACTCACTGACCCTTTACACTCCCCGACCGATCACCGCCATCACTCTCGTCGAAGCCGACATCGATTATCGCTACAAATATGCCGACCGTACCGCTTTGGCCGCGCTGTTGCAGGCGCACCCCGATACCGACGAGATCCTCATCACCACCGATGGATTCCTGCGTGACACCACCATCGCCAACATCGCCTTGCGCCAAGACGGCATTTGGTACACCCCCGCCGATCCGTTGCTCCCCGGTACCACCCGTGCGCGCCTGCTCAATACCGGGCAGCTGCATGAACGTCCCATCCATCGGAACACACTGTCAGATTACGACCGCCTCGCGATCTTCAACGCTATGAGCGGCTTTGTCCAGTACCCTCTCTCCCTCCTCACACATTAAACATCAATCATAGATACGGTAGAATATCCCCAATATTTCACCAAAGGATCTCCGTGGCACTTGAGTTGTTCCAATCCGATGCCTATCGCGCCCTGATGCGCGACCACCTCTATAATACATTGGCGTTTCTCCTCGAAGAGGACCAGGAGTTTGCCGTTGCGGCCGAAGTGGAGCACATGACCATCACCCCCGAGCTCCCCCGTCCCATCCTAAAAAGCTTTGGTCAGACTGCACTGTTCGTCGTAGCCGGCTACACTTTTGAGAGTGCCTGGGTCGATGAAAACACCCTCTCGTTCGAAGCCGGCTTCGGCGAGGAGAACATCGGCGCCGAGGTGACCGTGCCCCTCCTGGCGATCAAGCAGGTCTTTGTCGGGGAGTACCCCATCACGATCAACATCGCCTATCCGGCCCCCTTCCGCTCCGAGCCTTCCCAGACACCCCAGCACTCCATGGAGGCGCTCCTGAACAATCCAGAAAACAAAAAACTCCTGGACTCTATTAAAAAATATTAAGAAACGGTGTCTTTTCCCCCCTATCTTCTTTAAAAATTAGGTTTTTTTCCGACAAATTAACCTTTTTTCCCAAAAAATATAAAAATATATCATCCATTTTATGGTGATTCTGAAAATATTTGTTAATTTTTCGTTTATTTTTCATTAATTCACTTGACATTGCTCCCAAAGAGATGTTATAATTCCGCCGTAAACAAAAAACAAGGAGTTTAAGATGAAAAAAGGTTTGTTGCTCTCTCTCGTAGCTTCGACTGTCCTTTTCGCAGGTGGGGATATTGCCCCTGTTGAGCCTGTAGCGGAAGCCCCTGCTGCAGCTTGTAATGATTTCTACGGTCACGTAGGTGCTGGTGTTATCTACTTGAAGGATGATGTTGCCGGTACAGAAAATGTTACTTATGGTGTTGCCGCTGTTCTCGGTGTCAACAAAGAGATCTTTTCTGGCTTGACTGTCGGTGCTGAACTTCAGGGTTCTGTAACCAAAGGTTATGATGTAGCTGCCAGCGCTTCTACTGCTGTAGTTGAGCGTGCAAACCTCACTCAACTGAACCTCGGTTACACTTGGTGCAACACTGCATTCAAGGTTGGTCGTTTTGCGGTTGACATGGGTCTCTCTCCGCTGATCTTTACCGATACCAACTACTTCGGTATGAAAGACATCACTTTCGACGGTGCAATGGTTGCCAATACTGACATCCCTGATACTGTTGTCTATGGTGCCTACATCTATCGCGTAGCTGTTCACGGTACTAGCACTACGCGTGCCAACCCAATGGGTAGCGCTGATGGTGCAGCTGTTCTTGGTTTCCAAAACAAGTCTTTTGCTGATACCACTATCACAGCAACCGGTTACTATGCCATCACTCCGGGTGACTATGCTATCGCCGCTTCAATCGACCACAAATGGTGTGATACCGATATCAGCCTCGGTGGTGCATATGAAGACGTAGCTGGTGCTACTGCTTACCTCGTAGGTGGATACATCACTCAGCACTTCGGTTCTGTTGATGCGACTATTGCTGCAAGTTACCTGAGCGACAAGGCTACCTATGTTAACAACTTCGCAAAGTACACTTGGAAAACTCTCCAGCCTAATGCAAAAGAGTCTTGGGGCATCGGTGCCAAGCTTTCTACAGACTGGTGTGGATACAAGCTCGCTGCTTGGGGTAAATATAACAGCCTTGAGAACTACGAAGCAGGTGCCAGCATCGGTAAAACTGTTTCCGGTATCGCTCTCTCTGCAGACGTACGTTACCGCTACTTCAAAGCAGCTGACAAAGCTCAGACTCGCGTCCGCGCTAAAGCTGTCTACAAGTTCTAAGAATCTCTTGGAACCCCGAGCTTTCAGGCCTCGCGCCTGAAGCTCACCCTTCTCTTTTTTATTTCCCTTTCTTTTATTTGTGTTGAATGTTAGGTGCTACGTGTTACGACTGGTGTTGTGATTTTGTGGTATAATACTTCAAATAAACACAGGAGGCGTCATGCAAACCCTCACCATCAATATCAAAAACAGCGGATTGACAGAAAAAGTCATATGGCTTCTTGAGCATTTCAAGAAAGACGGGTTGGAGATCATTGATTTTGAAGATATAGAAGATCTTAAATTGCTCTCAGAGACACGAAAAGAAAAACATATTGCTTTTGATGAGTATCTAAATCATGAAAATTGAGATCCGAAAAAGTGCGATCAAGGATCTCAAAAAAATAAACGAACCTTTCAAAACAAACCTGCACAAACATATCCTTGACCTTGCCAATTTCCCCGATACCCCCAATATCAAAAGACTAACAAATTTTGAACCTGCCTATCGCCAGAGAGTGGGGGATTACAGGGTACTGTTTGACGTGATAGAGGATACAATAATTATCGGTAGAGTATTGCACAAAAAAGAGAGCTATTCCAAATGAAAAAAACCCTCCACCTCGTCAGCCTCGGCTGCACCAAGAATCTCGTCGACAGCGAAGTGATGCTGGGCAAGCTCAGCGACTACACACTCACCGATGACCCTGACAGTGCCGATGTGATCATCGTCAACACCTGCGGGTTCATCGACGCGGCCAAAGAGGAGAGCCTCTCGACTCTATTGGAGTTGCATCAAGTAC
>CAYSQV010000092.1:0-5609 GCA_964433295.1 uncultured Nitratifractor sp.
ACTACTCACTGTTTTATTGTTGTACTGCCGTGGCTTTTTGGGCTTTTTCTTTGGCGTCGACCCAGATATTGGGGACTGCACCGCCAGGAGTCAGGAAGATCTGGGCGTCTTTGTTGACCCGCAGAGCTTCGTTGAATTTGGCCTGGGTTTTGATCTGCTCCAGCTGAATCAGTTCCGAGGTGAGCGAATCGGAGATGAGTTTGTTGGCCTTGGCCTGGGATTCGGCTTCGATGCGGATCTTGTCGGCGTGCCCCTGGGCTTCGATGCGGTTTTTGTCGGCGATCCCCTGCGCTTCAGCTGCACGGCGTTTGGCGTCAATCTCCGCCTTTTGCTTCTGCTGCTTGGCCATTTGAACCTGATTGATCTGTTCCTGTACCTGAGCGGGCAGATTGATGTTTCTCAGGTCCACTGCGAGGAGTTCGACCGGTTTGTTGGGCTGGAGATCGACCTCTTTGCGGATGTTGGTCTCGATCAGGTTGTTGATCTCCCCCCGTTTCTCCGCCATTTCTTCGGCCGAAAACTGTCCCAGGACATTGCGGACGACCTTACGAACCTTGGAGTTGATGATTTTATCCTCCCAGCCCGAACCGATGGTCGCAAAGACCTCCGGGGCGCTCTCAGGTTTGAGCTGGTACTGTACGGCGATGTCGATGCTGACATTGAGGTTGCGTTTGTCCTTGACGGTGATGGCGGGATTGTATTTGACTCCGCCTTCATACTCCTGTCCACTGTAGGATTTGCGAGGCGCATCGCTGAAAGCACTTCCGGTGCGGTTGCTGTAGACGATCATGCGGGATTTGATGTTGACCGGGATGATCTCCTGGATCACCGGGATAAAAAAGTGCAAACCGGCATGGAGGGGCTCTTTCTCAAATTTTCCCATGTTGACTTTGATCCCTACTTCACCGGAGTTGATGATCGTAAAAGGTTTGAAAACCACAAAGAGAAACACGAGGATCGCCAGGATGATCAGCGTAGTGACCCCCTTGCCCCCGCCCATCCCTTTGAAAGGGTTTTCAAAGTTGTTTTCGGTCGGGGGGGTCTCGCCTCCGTTACCGGAAGAGGGTTTGCGTTTTTTGAAATAGTCGTTCATGTCTGCAGGCATGGAAATCCTTTTTTTGGGTATGGGGTGCGTTTGCTGACGCACCGGTACTGATGTCAGATATACGTCAGATAATGTTTGTACTTCTCGTCCCGTCCGTGGACGACATCGAAGTAGGCTGCCTGGAGCCGTTGGGTCATGGCGCCCCGTTTGCCCTCTCCGATGATGCGGTGATCCAGGGAGCGTACCGGAGTGACCTCGGCCGCGGTGCCGGTGAGGAACACTTCATCGGCAATGTAGATCTCGTCGCGGGTGATGTTGCGCCGCTGGACAGGGATGCCAAAATCCTCAGCCAGTTCGAGAATGGTCAGCTGGGTGATCGATTCGAGGGAGTTGTCATTGGGCGGAGAGATCAGGACCCCGTCACGGACGATGAAGATGCACTCGCCGGTCCCTTCGGCGATGAAACCATTCTCATCGAGCATCAGCGCTTCTTCAAATCCGTTTTCGACCGCCTCGTATTTGGCCATCTGGCTGTTGAGGTAATTGGCAGCCGCTTTGGCCTTGCCAAAGGTGGAGCGGTTGGGGTTGCGGGTGATGGAGGAGGTGCATCAGGTGATGCCGTTTTCAAGTCCCTCATCCCCGAGATACGCTCCCCACTCCCAGGCAGCGATCATGGTCTCGACCGGTGCATTGACGTGATAGAGCCCCATGACACCATAGCCCAGATAGATCAGCGGGCGGATATAGACGTTGGCTTTGAAATCATTGGCTCTGAGCAGATCGATGTGGGCCTGCTTGACCGTTTCGTAGTCCAGATTGGGGGTGATGGCGACGATTTTTGCGCTGTTGTAGAGACGGCGGGTGTGATCCTCGAGACGATAGATGGCCAACCCTTCTTCAGTCTGATAGGCACGGGTTCCTTCAAAAACCGCATTGCCGTAATGCAATGTGTGGGTAAGGACATGGACTTTGGCTTCCTTCCAGGGGGTAAGCTCCCCGTTCATCCAGATGTATTTGGCTTCGTTCATGTAGACTCCGTACAAAAAATAGTGGGATATTCTATCCAAAATATGACAAGGAACAACTAAAAACCCTCAAAAATAACGGAGAAAGAGTCCCACGCCGAGTGAGAGGCCGATTACCCAAAAGAAGAGCAGAGGGTTGTGCCATGCAGGGGGGATGGTGAAGCGGTTTTCGATCCATTCGACGATTTTCATAGCGGGGAAGGCCATAAACAGCAGCATGACGATGCTGAAAACCAGGGTAAGTACAATGTCCATTGATCCCATGGGTCACAATCCGTAAAATGAGTGAACAAAAGCCTGCTCATCCGGAGTTTTAAGCTCGAGAACCCCCTGTTGTGTCCCGTTGTCATCGAGAATACTCAAGCGGGTGCCTTCAAGATGCAAATGCGTTTTCCCCCACGCTTTTTCGAGTTGATCGAGACGATGGTAGAGTTGCATGTTGTCGGGTTTTTCTTTGAAATTCTCGTCGAGTTTGCTTCGGATCTGGAGACCGCCGAAGCGTTTTTCGAGGTAGTAGGGGCTGTAGGGTCGCAGCGCCTGATAGATCCGTTTGTTTTTGGGTTCAGCCTGGCTCTGCACATAGGCCGAAAGACCGAAAAACAAAAAACCGGCGGCCAGTGCCGCAAAAAGTATCTTTTTCATGCGAAGCAGTATAGGTGGTTTTTTCTGAAAGTTCCTTGATGGGGGTCAAGCTGTCGGGCAGCTCTCCTGTGGTAAGATACTTCCAGTCAATTGAGGGGGAATCATGCAGGAATTTTTTGAATTGGAAGCGGCATATCTGGTGATGGGCCTGGTGGCGCTGTTGATTACCGTGTTTGTCGTGACCCGCCCCTTTATGTCCAAAAGTGCACCTAAAAAGGGATTGATCGGGGTGACAGCGGCTGTGGCGCTGATGGTGGGGGGGCATTATGCCACGACAACGCGCCGAATGGCTTCGGTGCGTGAGGCTTTTGCCCAGGACCGACAGCTGTTGTGCGAAAGCCGTATGCTGCGCAAAGTCGCCCAGTCAGTCGTCGTCCAAAAATCCAAGGGGTGGCGGCTGGAGGGGAATCTCTTCACCTCGCCGGACTATGCTCGGCCGTTTCATGCGGCACGGTGTATCGTCCAAAAAGCGATAGACTTAAGATAACCTTAGTTTTTTTTCTTCTTTTTTTTCTCCATGTTTTTTTCATTTTCTTGACCTGCGTCAATGCCATTGCAGACAGATGTCGCCATAATATTGCCAATGCTTTGGGATACCTCTGCGGGTATTCTGCGCAGAAGACAGTCAAGGAGTCCATGGATGGAGCCGCTTTACTTCCGACCGGAGATTGCACCGGATCAGTTCCTGCCGATCTTTATCGTCTCGACACTGGTTTTGGTGTTCGGGGTAGGGTACGTCGCGGTGATCACCCTGTCAAAAATGGGGTATTTCTCCAGCAAATGGACGCCGCTTGGCTATCTGATGTGGGCATTACAGACATTCAGTTTGTACGAACTCTCCGTGCTGATCCAGAGCAACCACTTCACGACCAAAGTGTTGTTGGTGACGATGGTGGCGTACCTCTTTATCCCTCACCTCTATTTTCGACTGATCAGTGAATCGGATAAACGGTACGACAGTGCAGAGAGCCCCGACAAACACACAACCTAAAAAACACAAGAGGAGGAGACATGGCCAAGGAAAACCTTTCCGTATGGACCAGCATATCGTTCTGGCGCCGATCGGCGGCATGGGTGACTGGTTTTGCGACAATCTTGCTGATCTGGCTGACATTCGATACCATGGGACAAATCTCAATGGGAACCGATGCCGATCTGCAAAAAGGGATCACCAAACGCGTACCGGCTGCATCCGTTATCAATTATCACATTGATTACAAGATGAGCGACAAGCGCGGGCACGAAGTGCCGGTCATTGGGAAAAAGGAGCCGTTTTTCGGCAAAGAATGGAGCCCGGAGGAGGCGGACAAGCTGTTGCACCTTGGCAAGCTGACTTCGCAGGCGAAGAACTGCATGAACTGTCATACGTTGCTGGGGAATGGAGCCTACTATGCGCCCGATCTGACCAAAGCATGGCTTGATCCCATGTGGAAAGACGGCGGCACCATGCAGGGGATGACCGGCAAAGGGAGCAAAGAGGAGGCGATGGCCGAGTTCCTGATGCATCCGTCCAAATATCCCACCCATGCGCGGATGATGCCCAATCTCAAGATCACGGCCAAAGAGGCGCAGGGTCTGGTGGCGTTTCTCAAGCACATGAGCAGCATCGATACCAACGGCTTCCCACGCGGCTTCTCCAAGACCGTCGATCAATTCAATGCAGGAGGCACCAATGCTCATTAACATGAAATCAAATCATTTGACCAATGCGGGTCAAAAAATCGGATTGATGTATTTCCGTGTCGCCATTATCCTTTTTGGCGCACAGCTGTTGATGGGACTCATTGCGGCGATCCAGTTCGTCTATCCCAGCTTTTTGTTCGAGGTCTTTGACTTCTCGGTCGCGCGGATGGTCCACATCAACGCGCTGATAGTCTGGATGCTCTTTGCGATGATCGGTGCGGTCTACTACATGACCGCCGACGAGACCGGTGAAGAGGTAGTGGGTGCCGGACTGGGCAAACTGGCCTTTTGGGTACTGACCGCTGCGATCGCTGTCGTGGTCCTGGTCTATATCTTTATCCAGATCGGACCGGGTACCGATCAGACCATCTGGCTGATCAACGAAGGGCGTGAGTACATCGAAGCACCCCGCTGGGCCGACTACGGTATTGTGGTGGTTTTGTTGACCTTCTATGCCAACGTGTTCTTTACGTATCTCAAGGGACGCAAAACAGGGATCATGACGGTCATGGTCGCCAACCTGCTGGCACTGGCGGGTCTCTATCTGGCGGGCATGTTCTTCACCGACAACATCTCGATGGATCAGTACTGGTGGTGGTGGGTCATCCACCTGTGGGTCGAGGCGACCTGGGAAGTCTTCGTTGGAACCCTTGCGGCGTATGCGCTGATCAAATTCATCGGCGCCAAGCGCGAGATTGTCGAAATGTGGCTCTGGATCGAAGTGCTGATGCTCTTTGGTTCGGGTATCCTCGGTCTGGGTCACCACTACTTCTGGATCGGTACGCCGGAGTACTGGTGGGAAATCGGTGCGCTCTTCTCCGCTCTCGAGCCGGTACCGCTGGTTGCGATGTTCGTTCATGTCCTTTACGACTGGGCGAAAGAGCAGGGTGAGAACGGTGAGCGCTCCGTGATCAAGAACGGCCCGGGAATGGCCTGGATCGTTACCAACGCGTTCGGGAACTTCCTCGGAGCCGGAATCTGGGGCTTTTTCCATACGCTGCCGCAGGTCAATATCTATACCCACGGTTCTCAGTTCACCGCTGCGCACGGTCACCTGGCGTTTTTCGGTGCCTATGCGACGATCCTGATCGGGATGATGTATCTCGGTGTTCAGGGGGTGTACGGTGTCAAGCAAATGCGGGCCAACTTCAACTCCAAGATGGCGATCTTCCTGATCACCTTCGGGGTACTGGGGATGACCGTGGCATTGACCA
>CAYSQV010000093.1:0-5519 GCA_964433295.1 uncultured Nitratifractor sp.
GACAATACCTTCAGCGAAAGCAGCGGTACAGTAATGATCGAAATCACATACGACGTACCCAGTGCGATCAGCAAGGTGCCGACCAGCGGAGCAAAAACAGTCTGGGGGTACCCACCGACAAAGAGCATCGGCACCAATGCGATCATCGTCGTGATGGTGCCGCTGAGTACCGAAAACATAATCTCTTCCGTACCGTCATAGACTGCATTCCGTATCGGTTTGCCCAATTCTTTGTAGTGGCGTTCGATGTTTTCCATCACCACCACCGAGTTGTCCAGCAACAGTCCCAGCGCCAGGATGATCGAGGTAAGGGTAATGACGTTGAAATCCAGTCCCATCAGCCACATCATCGCAATGGTAGAGGCGTACACCAGCGGGATCGTCACCAGCACCACCAGGATTTGCCGGAAGCTGGCAAGAAAGAGGAACACCACGATGGTTGACATCACGATCGCGTCGCGCAGAGACTCGAACATGTTGTCGGTACTCAGCGCAATCGTCTCCTCCTGGGTATCGCTGAGGCTGAACTCAATGGCGGGATATTTGTGCTTGAACTCCTCGATCACTTTGTCCGCTGCGTGGATCGTCTGGATCACATCAGCCGTTGTCGCCCGCTGGATTGAAAGGGCGATCGCTTTTTTGCCGTTTCCGTAATAGACCGCAGTATTTTTATAGTGACCAAAATAGACTTTGGCCACATCCCCTAGGCGCACATCACGTGTCAGAGGAAGGGCTTTGAGGCGCTCAATACTGGCCCGCTTGCCCTGAGATTTCAACAGATAACGGTGCTCTGTACTTTCAACCGTCCCCACAGCATAGTCGTTGTCATTTTTCTTGATCGTAGCAATCACTTTGCCCAAACTCAGATGCAATGCATCCAGTTTGTCTTTGTCGATGACGATCTGTACCTCCTTGGTATAGCCGCCAAAGATATCAACATTGGCAACACCCGGAGTCTTGAGCAAAGCATGTTTGATCTCACCGCTGGCAATATCACGAATATCCTCAAGACTCAGACCGCTCCCTTTTTTGGGACTGAGCGCAATGACCTCGATCGGTGCGGTGGCAACGGTGATCTTGATCGCCTGTGGTTCGCGAATATCCGAAGGAAGTTTGGAGCGCAACTTGGCAACAGCCCCACTGGCATCGCTAAGCGCAGCATCAATATCTTTGGTATATTCAAACTCTGCATGGATCACGGTCACCTCATCAATGGTATCCGAGTAGGCCCGGCGAATCCCATCCAGCGTATACAGTTCTTCCTCAACCGGTACGGCAATGTTGGCCGCCATGCTTTTGGCCGAGGCGCCCGGTTCGACGATCACCACCGCCACTTCCGGATAGTTCGAGTCAGGGAACAGGTTGCGCGGAAGTTTCTGGTACCCCAAAACACCCATCACGATAAAAAGTGACAGGAAAGAGATGACAATATGCGGCTTAGCCAGAATGCGACGCAGCCACGAACGCTTATTGGTTTCCATCATGGGCTCCACGGATCCGGACATTGTCATAAGCCGGCAATTGTGCCAGACGCACTTCACTTCCGCGTGCTACCGGGTATTGGGGGCACGGCTGAACAATCACCCGCCCCTCATTCTGAGACGTTACATTGACATCCATCGAGGAAAAGTGCCCCTCAGCGTACTGCATCAGTCGCACGCCTTTGGCGGTATGGATCAGCGTATCATCCGGCAAAATACACCCCTGGGTCGCACGAATAGCCACATCGATATCCATGCTCGCACCTACCGGAAAGGCAATCGGTTGTGTCAAAGCGACTTCGGCATTGACCAGACCGTTTTGGGACGTAGCATAGATCGTCCGTACCGTCCCGATTTGCATCCCTGCAGAGGAGACAATTTGCCCCGGTTTGATCTGGGTTTTGGCTGTAGGGACAAAACCAAAAACCAGTTTTTTCTTTCCGTTGCTCATGCTCAGAATCGGACGACCCGTTGCTGCCAGATCCCCCTCGTGCAGCATCACCGCGTCAATGTGCCCGTCAAAGGGAGCAGTAAGGTCGAGGTACGTCATTTGATGTTCGACCTGTGCGATCTTCTGGCGTGTCCCCTCGATCTGTGCTTCTTTGGCCGCCAGTCCGACACGATACTGATCCAATTTTTGTTTCGGCAGCGCACCGGCTTCAAAAAGTTTCTGATTGGCCGCATCCGTACTGCGTGCCAGTTCCAAATCATTCAACTGTGCCTGCAGGGCGGCTTTGAGAGAATCCAAATTGGAACGCAATTCGGTCGAATCGATGGTCAAAAGCGGATCGCCTTTCTTCACGTTCTGTCCGGTATGGACATAGAGCTTCTCGATCGTTCCGGCCAGCTTGGTTGTCACTTTGATCCCATGCTTGCTCTGGATCTGTGCCAAAAAGCGTTGCGTAGTAACCAGTGTCCCTTTTTGAGGTGTCACGGTCGTAACATGCAGCGTAAGAGCTGCCGGCGGCTTGGAGGCATTTACCTCGGCAGAACGGTTGTCAAGGAGTTGTTTGGACTTGTATACCAGAGCCGCCACCGCGACCAGTACGATCAAAGTATAAAAAAACTTTTTCATGTTATTTGGTTCCTTTTTCCATCACAAAATCCAAATAGGCTTTGCTTTTGGCGTAATTGTATTTGCTTTGTACCGTTTGGGCTGCGGCCAGGCGGTATTTGCTCTCAGCCAGCAACAGATCATTAAGCGTGGCCGACCCGCTATGATACCGTGTCCGTTCGACTGTGAGACTCTTGCGACTGAGACGCTGCACCTGCAAAGCTCCGGTATATTCTTTGTAGCTCTGCTTAATCTTCTCGACCGCTTCGGTAAGATTTTTGCGAAGATCCAGCAATGCCTGGCGTTTTTTGAGCTCGGCACGCATTTTGGCCAGTCGCGCTTTTTCGACTCCGGCACTCCGTTTGCCGAAATCAAACAGATTGAACTTGGCATTGAGCCCAACCTGTGCGACAAAATCATCATCCCACTGATCGGTGCGAAGATCCTTGCCGAAGTTTTTCCCGCCAAAGGCACTCAAAGCCACCTGCGGAGCATAACCGGCTTCGGCCTTCATGGCTATCTGCTCGGCTTTTTCAATGTTGAGATTTTCCGTCGCTATCCGCGCAGTACGCTGGGCTTTTTTGACCAGAGCGTGGATACTGTATCGGGGACGTTTGACCTGCACACGGACCGGCGAGAGACGCCCGACCTTGCGCCCGACAACCGCCGAGAGTGCCGCCCGGGTCATCTCGATACCCGATCGGAGCATCTGTACCTGCGTTTTGGCTGCCGACAGATCCGCACGGGCTTTGAGCAGATCCACTTCGGCCTTCTGTCCCACTTCAATCTCCTGCGCAATCTGATCCCGCAGCGTGGTCAATGCACTTTCATACCGATTTTGGGCGCTCAAGACCCCATCCTGTGCCAGCAATGACAGGTAGAGCATTTTGACATTGTACGCGATCTGTTCACGAGTCAACCGTATTTGGAGTTGCGCCATCTCGGAAGCGATGGCATCGATCCGAACCTGCCGTGTCTGAGCAAATCCGGTAAAGAGCGGCACCTGGTACGAGATCCCCAGAGAATAGATCTGTTTGGATGTCGTGATAGGCTGTTTGGACATCATTGCGCTGGGAGGAACAGGGGCAAGCGTACGCTCGATGTTGTAGTGTGTCGCACTGCCGACCAGGTCAAACTCACCGCCCATAGCCGCTTCACTGATTTTTTGGTCCAGCTGCGATATCTGTGCGGCAGCCTGGCTCTGCAAAACCCCGACACTGTGCTTCATCGCGTAGCCGATCAAACCGTTCAGGGTCTCACTCCACATCGTTACCGACAAGGCAGCAATTAATAAAAATATTTTCATGGCATACTCCAAGATTTATGATGATATGTTACAAAAAATATATCAACGCAATGTCAATTCTTCTCTTCCAATCGCAATTTTTTACGAATATCGAAATATTGTATGTATTTCTGTACACTTTGGTGCAGGGCATCATCAGCCAGTTCAATGGGCTCACGCAAAGGAAAACGGAGGAAGAACTCAGCAGGCATAATCGATGTTGCTTCACTCGGGTGCCTCAAATAAGACACCAGGGCTTTCTCTATGCGTTCCAGTGAGCTGTATTTGAGCAGATATCGACGATAAATCAAGTTGTCTGGGAGTTTCTGCTCCCGATGGCATTCCAGGCAGTTTCGTTCGAGTACCGGATCGGCAGGAGGCTGAGCCGCCGCCGTCAATACCGTACAAAAAAAGAGCAGATTCCTGTGTATTTTTTTCATGTGTGATCTCCCTCCGTCGGGTTGTTCATCCTTCACTCTCTGTTCCGAATGTGACGGTGACCTCCGTCCCCTCATTTGTTTTTGAATCAATGGCAAATCCAAACCCGTAATACCCCACCACTTGATGGACGATATTCAGCCCGATCCCAAACCCTCCTTCGCTGGTGTTGGCGCGACGAAACCGTTCATGGATGGTAGCGATCTTGTCAGCAGGTATCCCGATCCCTGTGTCGGCGACGATAAGTTTGCGTTCGTCGAGTGACACACGGAGTTCTCCACCGGTTTGGTTGTATTTTATGGCGTTGGAAATGAGGTTGTCTATCAGTCTCATGGCATCATTAAGGTCTATATGCAGATGAACGTCCGAATCAATATTACGAAAGACTTTCAACTGCTTCGCCTCCGCCATCATCGCAAAATAATCGAGCCGTTCGTTCAATAACGCATGCATATCGACATCGATGAGTTCACGATGATAGGGGTGTTTCAGGCTGAGGAAACTGAGATCATCGTAAATACGGCTCAAGGTACGTGATGCGATCTCAATGCGACCAAGCTCCTGACGGGCATCTTTCCCTTTCCCCAGTGCTTCAATCATCTCCACATTGGTCAGAATTGTACTGATGGGAGTATTGAGTTCGTGGGTAGTGTCTTCGATAAAACGGTTCATCTGTTCGACCGACTCGCGCATCGGCGCGATAAAGAGCCGCCCGAGAAAATACCCCAGCACCGCAAACAAAATCCCGCCGCCGATCATGTAGAACAAAATGTTGCGCCGCAGCGCGCACAAAGGTGCATCATTAAAAGGGCGGCGTACCATGAGATACGCTGCACCGAGATAGTAGGGATCGACCTTCACCTGAAATTGCAGTTCTCCCCCATTCGGCTCTTCTCCCAGAGCCGGCGGGTTGGCAAAATCACCAAAAATATAGTGCCCATCAATATCAAAGATAGCGGAATGGGACGCCGGGGTTTTGGGATAAATCAGGACCGGAGCATCCGAAAGGTGCAAAATGCGCAATTGTGCGAGCAGATGTTTGGCTTCCATCCGAAGGGTACGCATTTGCTGCTGAAAAATATTGCGCTCGGTTGCATGATAAAAAATCCACGATGCCAGAGCAAACAGGAGAAATGTCGATGTGAGATAAATCACCAAAAATCGGATCAGACTTCGGCGCTCACTGTTCGACAAAGCGATACCCCGTATTCTTGACCGTCTCGATCCGTGTTTTTCCCAATTCCGCCCGTAAGGTATTGAC
>CAYSQV010000094.1:0-5463 GCA_964433295.1 uncultured Nitratifractor sp.
AGGACGACCTCAGAGTTGCCCGTACCCTTGAACTCCTCGAAGATCACCTCGTCCATCCGGCTGCCGGTCTCAATAAGGGCGGTTGAGACAATGGTGAGGCTGCCGCCGTGTTCGATGTTGCGCGCGGCACCAAAGAACCGCTTGGGTTTGTGCAGGGCGTTGGCATCGACCCCGCCGGAGAGCACTTTGCCCGAACTGGGCGTGACCGTATTGTAGGCGCGTGCCAGTCGGGTGATCGAATCAAGCAAAATGATCACATCCTGCCCCATCTCGACCCGGCGCTTGGCCCGCTCGATCACCATCTCGGCAGTACGGACATGGTTCTGCGCGGGCAGATCAAACGTAGAAGCATACACCTCTCCTTTGACGCTGCGCTGCATGTCGGTTACCTCTTCGGGACGTTCATCGACCAGGAGCACCATGAGGGTCGCTTCGGGGTTGTTGTGGGTGATGCCGTGGGCAATCTCTTTGAGCAGTTCGGTCTTTCCGGTGCGCGGCGGAGCGACGATGAGTGCACGCTGCCCCTTGCCGATGGGGGTAAACAGATCGATCACCCGGCCGGTCATCCGCATCGGATCGTACTCGAGTTTGAGCCGCTCCTGAGGATAGAGCGGCGTGAGGTTGTCGAAAAGTGGGCGTTTTTTGGACTCTTCGGGGGGGAGATAGTTGATCGCTTCAATCTTGAGCAGAGCGTAGTATTTTTCCTGATCTTTGGGGGAGCGGACCTGCCCCGTGACAATGTCCCCGTTACGCAGGGCAAAGCGCTTGACCTGCGTCGAGCTGACATACGTATCATTGGTGGAGTTGGCGAAGTTGCCGTCAATGGAACGGAGAAACCCGTAGCCGTCGGGCATGATCTCGATGATCCCGGTGTAGAGGATGTAGCCCCCCTGACTCACCTGCGACTTGAGAATCTCAAAGATCAAATCTTTGCGCTGGAATTCGTTGGGGTTTTCGACTTTCACCTCCTGGGCGATCGTCACCAGTTCTTCGGTCGGTTTCTGCTGGAGATCCTCGATCTTGTAGCCTTTGACAGGCGTGTGGGTACGGTTGTGCTGTTTACGGCTGCCGTTGCCGTTGTGGTTGTTTTTTTGCTTGGTATCGCTCATGATTCCTCTTGCTCGTGTAGATTGGGCGTAGTGTAAGATAAGGAGAAGTTCCTGTAAAGTAGCGGCATTATAATCCTTTTTGGGTTAAATGTCAACATCCGTTGCCGCACAGTGCCACATAGACAAACCACGGGTAGGCGGCGGCTCCGGCAAGAAAATACCATCGGGGAATCGGGGCAGTCAGCATCGCTTCCATCGCCGGAGTCCGTTCACCCCGCCCCTCCATACGGCCGATCATATCGAACTTGAAAAAAATATCGAGGGTCTTAAAAGCCAGCATCGCAATGATGGGCCAGGTAAGCAGATCGTAATAGAGGCTGATAAACAGCACCAGCCAATACCCCGGATGCATTGCCAAAAAGAGGAAGACCGATCGACGATAATAACGTCGACCGTTCTCAAGAGCGCCCCCCAGAGTATCGGCCTGTTGCCACGCCGCTTCAAAAAGCTCGGCCAGCACCGACAACACGACAAAAACCCATCCCGTCATTCCCAGTGCCTCACCAGATCCCCAAACACACGGTAAAGCCCCTCTACCTCTTCGATCGCTACCCGCTCGTTGGCGGCGTGGATCGTGTCGTTGCGCGGACCAAATTCCACGACATCGATCCCGTATGCTCCCATAAAACGTGCGTCGCTGGTGCCGCCGGCGGTCGAATATCCCGGCGCCACCCCGGTAACCCTCTCAATGCTGCGGGAGAGTGCCTGGACGATCGGTGCCTCCCGATCGGTCACGAACGGCCATGATCCCTGCGTCAGCTCCAGCGAAAAATCGAGCCCTCCGCATACCCGTTCCACATGTTCCCGAACCTTCCGGGCATCGGTATGGGTATTGTTACGGACATTGAACATGATCCGCAGCTCCCCGGGCGTGACATTGGTCACCTCCATGCCGCCCCGGATGTCGGTGATCACCAGTTTGCTGGGGGCAAAATCATCATCGCCCCGATCGAGATCGACTCCGGCCAGTTCGGCCAGTCGCGGCGCAATCTGATGCACCGGATTGACGGATTTTTCGGGATAGGCCGCATGCCCCTGTTCTCCCCGGATCGTCAAAACACCATTGATCGAGCCGCGGCGTCCCACTTTGATCGCATCCCCAAAGTGTCTCTCACAGGTGGGTTCAGCCACGACACAGCTCTCAGGCAGAAGTGCCCGCTCCTTGAGGTGGGCGAGCATGATCTGCGTCCCATAGGTCGCTTCCCCCTCCTCATCCGATGTGAGCAGCAGCGAGAGCCGGCCGCGAAAATCCCCTGCCTCGCGCAGTACCGCCATCGCCGCTGCGACACCGGTTTTCATGTCCTGTGCGCCCCGGGCATACAGCATCCCCTCTTCCAGACGCGGCACAAACGGGGGGCTCAGCCACCCCTCACCCGGCGGCACGACATCGACGTGCCCGGCAAAGCACAGATGACGTCCCGGAGAGAAACGGCGGGTTAAAAAGAGGTTTTTGACTCCCCCTTCATCGACACGGATCGCCTCATAGCCGGGAAGATACGCCGCAACAAAATCCATCAACCCCGCATCATCAGGGGTCACCGACTCTGCCGAGAGCAGGCGGATCAGCAGATCCACCACCCCCATCGCCTCAGACATGGCGGCCTCCTTCTGTCCCGGTGACGATCTTTCCGGTGTATTCGACGATGCCCCCGATGTGATCAACCACGTTTTGCATCCCCTTTTGCATCAGAATCTCCTGCACCTGCGCTGTCCGATTGGATGTGCGGCAGGTGAGGATCAGCGTCTGGTCGCGATAATCGGCCAGCACGATTGGTGCCCAGGACTGAAACCGGGTTGTCGGCAACAACAGATCAACCCCCTCAATGTGTCCCGCCTCATATTCGTGCGGTTCCCGGACATCCACCAACAAAAAATCAACCTCGCCGCGGCGACGTGCCACAAGCAACAGCTCAAGCTCGGCAGAGGTGATCTGTTTTTGGTTCAGAAGGGGTGCATATGAACTCATTTTAATCTCTTTTTCACTATAATATCCGGATATTTTATCATACTCTACCTCACAAAAAGGGTGCCCCGTGCAAATCGACGCCACCGTATTGGCCAAACTCGAAAAACTCTCTCATCTGCACATAGATGCAGCCAAAAAAGAGGAGGTGATCGCGCAACTCAGTGAGATTGTGACGTACGTAGAGAATCTCGATGAACTCGATACCGATCATCTCGATCCGTCGTTTTCGACCCTGGAAGGGGGAACCCCTCTGCGCGCCGATCAGCCTCAGGGTGATCCCGCGATCCCGGAAGCGATCCTCAAGCATGCTCCCCGCCACGCCGACGATTTTTTTATCGTCCCGGCCATCATCGAATAAGCCAAGGAATTCCATGTCTGCCAATAACATCAAGAAACTTCTTCAGAGTATCGTCGCCCACGGTGCGTCGGACCTCCACCTGGTTAGCCGAAGTGAACCGCAATTGCGTCTGGACGGCGCACTCAAGCCGATCAACCTTCCCAAATTGACCGGAATGGATATCGAAGAGATGTGCTATTCCCTCCTGACCGAAAAACAAAAACTTGCTTTTGAAGAGGCCAATGAGCTCGATTTTGCTCTCGAACTTGAAGGGATTGGCCGTTTCCGTGCCAACTTTTACCGGACACTGGGGGAGATGGCGGCGGCATTTCGTGTCATCCCCATCGAAGTCCCGACGCTGGATGAGCTAAGCGCCCCGCAGGTTTACAAAAAACTGATCAAACGCGAAAAGGGGCTCATTCTCGTCACCGGCCCCACCGGTTCGGGTAAATCGACCACGCTGGCCGCCATGCTCAACGAGATCAACCTCACCGAATCCAAACACGTCGTCACCGTCGAGGACCCGGTCGAATTTGTCCACCAAAACAAAAAATGTATCTTTTCCCACCGCGGAGTCGGTGAGGATACGGCCAGCTTTGCTACCGCACTGAAATACGCCATGCGTCAAGACCCCGACATCATCCTCGTGGGGGAGATGCGGGACAAAGAGACCATCGCCGCGGCCCTCACTGCGGCCGAGACCGGCCACCTGGTCTTCGGCACACTCCACACCAACTCGGCACCGGGCACCATCAACCGTATCATTGATGTTTTCGGCGGAGATGAACAGCCCCAGGTACGTGCCATGCTCTCCAGCTCGCTGGTGGCTGTCATCGCCCAGGCGCTCCTCCCCAAAGTAGGCGGCGGTCGTCTCGCCGCTTCGGAGATCCTCGTGACCAACCACGCCATCGCCAACCTCATCCGCGAAGACAAGGTCCACCAGATCTACTCTTCGATGCAGCTGGGTCAGGGAGACACCGGCATGCAGACACAGACGCAGGAGCTGGTACGGCTTGTCAAGGCCGGCATCGTCAGCCGGGATACGGCTCTGCAGTATTCCAACAAGCCTGACGAACTGCGCGGGCTGATTTAGGAGCATGGTGTGATCGATGTTGTCCTGGTTTTGTTGATCGTGATCCTCTCTTTCAAAGGGTATTTCAACGGCATGATACGTGAGCTGGTCGGCTTTGTCGGCTTGATCGGCGGTGTGTTTGTCGCTTCCCGCGCCGCCGCACCGGTAGCCGGAATCATCCAAAATGCCCTCCACATGGGAAGCCCTGCGATGCTGAAACTGCTGGCCTTTTTGCTGGTCCTGGCGATCATTTGGGGGGGGAGCTCGTTTGTCGCGACGATCTTCGCCGCGTTGCGCTCAGAGCCCCATTCCACCCTCTCGCGCTTACTGGGGATGGCGATCGCGGGGCTCAAATACTTCCTGATTTTCTCCCTTATCAGTGCCAGCCTTCTGGGGAGTACGCTGGTCAGGGACAACTTTGCCAAAGGGATCGGTTCCAGCCGCCTGCTCCCCACGCTCAACCGCGTCGGGGCCACCCTGATCAATCTCACTCCGTTGGCGATCCCCACCCCCAAACCGACACACAGGACAACTCCACCCAAAGGGAAACAGCATGGTTGATTATCCTTTTTTGCTGAACGAATTGACCCTGACACTCAAACAGAGAGGACTCAAATTCACCAAACAGCGCGAGACGATCCTCCGAGCTCTCTACGAGAATGAAGGGCACTTCTCTCCCGAAGAGATCCATCGGCTGGTCACCGGGCTCGACCCCGACCTCGGCGTCGGCATCGCCACGATCTACCGAACGCTCAGCCTTCTTGAAGAGGCGGGTCTGGCGGAGTCGATCTCTTTTGGCAAAGATGGGAAAAAATACGAGATCGGTCTCAAAAAGCACCACGACCACCTCGTCTGCACCGCCTGCGGGAAGATCATCGAATTCACCGACGACCTCATCGAGGAGCGCCAGAAGGCGATCGCCAAAGCCCACGACTTTCAGATGACCGATCATACCATGAAAATCGTCGGCCTGTGCGCC
>CAYSQV010000095.1:0-5383 GCA_964433295.1 uncultured Nitratifractor sp.
GTCAGCTGAGAGCCTTTGCCGAGGAGAACGGGTTTGCCACGATCGGAGACGAAGCCTGCCCCGCCATGCGCAAAAACGTCAAAGTACCCCATGCCCGTGCCAAGACCAAGAGGTGGCTCTCGGAGTTGGAGGAGGGGGATGAGGAGATCTTCAAGCGGATCAAAGCGGCGTTTAAACATATCGATGATGACACCTTCCTCGATCCGGCGCGGTGGAAGCTATAAGCATCCTGCCACAATCTTAATCCCCTTCTCCATCGCGTCTGTATCGGGGTGGGTAAAATTAAACCGTATTTCGTCTGTACCCTTATCTCCTGTATAAAACTCGTTTCCCGGTACAAATGCCACCTCTTTTTCCAAAGCCTTTTTCACAAGCAGTGCGGTATCGATACCGGGAAGCTTTCCATAGATAAACATACCCCCTTTGGGCTTTTCGAATACGAAGGATGGTAAATATTTTGTGAGTGCTTCTGAGAATGTTTCTCTTTTTTTGGCGTAATGTTTTCGAAGGTTTTTCAGATGTGTGGCGTATTGATCTCCGTTGGAAAGATAATCAGAGAGGATGTATTGCGTGAGGCTGTTGGTGTGCCGATCCGGTATGAATGATATGGGATCAAGAGTGACACATATTCGGTGAGGATGTTTTTACCCGCTCCCACGGTTGCCAATCGGGCTCTTCATCCAACGGCGGAAAGCCATCGAGGATCTCTTCAGGCGGAAAGTTCTCTTTGTACGCAAACGCCTTGCATCCGTCGACCCAGTAGCCCAGATAGATGTATTCCAGCCCCAGTTCCTGCGCCAACTGGATCTGGTACAGCAGGGAGAACGTACCCAGCGATAAATAGGCATAGTCCGGATCGTAGTAGAAATAGACCGCACTGATCCCATCCTCGACGACATCGAACAGATCAACCCCTACCAGCTTCTCATCGCGGATATAGAGAGCCTCCCAGCCAAAATCGTGCGCCCCGTCGGCAAAATTCTCGTGGTAATCATGGTGGGAGATACCCCCGCCCCTCCAGGCATCTTTTTCCCGTTTCCATTCGTGGTATTTGTTGTACAGAGTGATGTGGGCGGTGGTGTTGGTGGGCTTTTGGATGACGATACGGGTGGTGGCATTGCGCTTGAGGGCTCGGCGCTGAGAGCGGCTGGGTTTGAAGTCAGCCTCACGGATGCGGATGTTTTTGCAAGCATTGCAACCATGGCAAATGGGATAGAAAAAATACTTGCCAAACCGTCGCCATCCCCGCTGGATGACTGCCGTACTGAACTCCGGAGTGGCCTCCTCAACATGCCGATAGTGCATACGCACTTTTTTATCCGGGAGATAGGCGCACGGATAGTCCAGCATACAAAAATCGGTCGAATCGACGGCGAGCGGATTGGTTTGGGTTTTCATGGGGGCGATTCTACCAAAATTTTGGTAGAATTCCAACATGTTTTTGTATCAACCACATGAGGGCTACCGTTACAACAGTGACTCGATTTTTCTGTACGATTTTATTCGCCGTTTTCCGCTGCATGGGCGTGTGCTGGATGTGGGATCGGGTGTAGGGATCGTGGGGCTGCTGGCAGCACGGGACTTCGAGGTGGCGATGACGATTATCGACAAGCAGCCTGAGATGATTGCTTATGCCGAACACAATTACGCGATCAACGACCTGCAAGTTGAGGCACATACGGGAGATTTCGGATCGTGGGAACATCCACAGCAGTACGAATGGATCCTCTCGAATCCTCCCTTTTATCATCCCGAAGTCGATCAGAGCGAGAACGTTTCGATCAATGTGGCCCGCTATGCCCATCACCTCCCTATCAAGACACTGGTGGCCGGTGCCAAACGTCTGCTGAAGCCCCGGGGGTATTTTTTGTTTTGCTACGATGCCAAACAGATCGATACGGTGCTCTCCGAGCTGCGAGCGGCCAAACTCAATCCGGAGCAGATCCGTTTTGTTCACCCAAAAGGAGACCGGGAGGCCAAGATCGCTTTGATCACAGCACGCGCCAGTTCACGCGCAATGCTCAAAGTCCTTCCGCCGCTGATTGTCTTTGACCGGCAGAGCCGATACCTCCCCGAAGCGCAGGCGGCGTTTGATCGGGCCGGCACACATGTGATCAGCGGGGAGAGGTTCGAAGTAAAGTAAAAAGTAAATTGATGGAGGGTGACATGGAGACGTTTGAGCCGATTGTCAATGCGGTGCGCCAGGAAGGGTATACTTTTGGTTTTGATCCTACGGCCTGTGCCGCATGTGGCGGGGCATGCTGCACCGGTGAGAGCGGGTACATCTGGGCGAAATACGACGAAATCGAGAAAATGGCCGCTTTTTTAGAGCTAAGTGTTGAAGATTTTGGTAAAATGTATCTTCGAAAAGTGGGACATCGCTATTCACTGACGGAAAAAGAGATCGGCGAAGAGGATTTTGCGTGTGTTTTTTTTGATCCGGATCAGAAGCGTTGTACGATCTATCCGGCGCGTCCGCGGCAGTGCCGCACGTTTCCTTTTTGGGAACAATACAAAAACAATGAACAAGAGGTGAGAGACGAGTGTCCAGGTATTGTTTGAAGGTTCTGTTGTTATGGGTAGCCCTCAGGGCCCCTCTCCTGGCGACGACTGTCGAGCATGGGGGGTCGACCCCGTTGCATCATGCTTCGACGCCGAGCGAAGATGCTTTGATCGTGCGGGCCGTTATCCATGAAAACGCCGGTGACTGGAATATCAGCCGGGATATTTACGAGAAACTTTTCACCCTGACAGGCAACAAGGAATACCTGATTCGGGAAGCACAAGATGCCCTGACGGCCAAAGAAGGGTATGAACGTTCCATTGCCAACCTGACACGCTGGGTGACCCAGCACCCGACCGATCACGACAAACAGCTTTATCTGGTTCTCGCGGCACTCTATATCGAATCGGGAGCTCCCCAGGAGGCGGATGAGATCGTGGATGCTTATTTGACCAAAGGGGATGTGGATCCGCTGGATCTGGAAGAGTTCGGCTCACTCAAAATCCAGCTGGGTGAATATGCTGATGCACTGGCGTTGTTGAAAAAAGCCTATACCCAGGCGCCGAATGAACAAAATGCATTACAGATTGCGGCACTGTATCTTTTGAAGTTAAAGCAACCCGAAAAAGCAGAAGCCATTCTCGAAGAGCAGATCAAAAATGATCCGGAGACTTCGGTTGGCACTTATTTTAAACTGATTGAGATGTATGCCAAGGCTTTCAAGCTGGATAAAGTACTGGATCTGTATAAAAAGCTCTATCATAAAGATCCCCAAAAGTACTTTCTTCAAAAAATCATTGAGATATCCCTCTATCAAAAAGACACCGAAGGGTTGATCCGGTTTTTGGAAACGACCCAGGGGAATGATGCGCTGCTTTATTCGATTTACCGAGACAACGGTTTTTATGACAAAGCGATGGAGATGGCACAAAAAATGTATCATAAAACCGGTAAGGCATTCTGGTTGGCTGAGGAGGCAATGCTGATATACGAGAAAGCCCAAAAAGCCCACCAGATCACTCCGGAGGTTCTGCAGCAGATGAGTCGGCTCTTTGAAAAAGCTTTTGCGCTTGGGGTCAAAAAGGGGCTCTATCTGAATTATTACGGTTATACGCTGATCGAACACGATCTGGATGTTGATAAAGGGATCGGCTTGGTACGCCGTGCCCTGGGTAAAGATCCGAATAATGTCTTTTTCCTCGATTCATTGGCTTGGGGGCTGTACAAAAAAGGGCAATGCGCCAAAGCCGACAAACTCATGCGTCGTGTTCTGAAAAAAGAGGGCCTCAAGGAACAACCCGAGATCAAAGATCACCTCCGGGCTATCCGTGCGTGCAAACGCCGACACAAATAAATCCCAAAAGCAGGAGAGACCGTGGCTGACATACTCGATGAGATTATCAAAAGAACCAAAGCCGATCTGGAGCAGTGCAAGATTGAATACCCCATGGAGTGGCTGGGGCGATCGCTTTCGTTCAATCCGTTTGTTCCCAAGGATATTTACGGGGCACTTCGTTCGAGCGAGGAGGAGCCCTACCGGATCATCGCCGAGGTGAAAAAGGCCAGCCCATCCAAAGGGATCATCCGGGAGGATTTTGATCCCATAGAAATTGCCGGTGCTTATGAATCGGGGGGCGCCAATGCACTTTCGATCCTCACCGAACCGCATTGGTTTAAAGGGGACAAAGAATACCTGGGGATGGTGCGCCGCTACGTGAGTTTGCCGCTGCTGCGCAAAGATTTCATCGTGGACAAATACCAGATTCTCGAAGGGCTTGCCTTTGGCGCTGATTTTGTTCTTTTGATCGCCAAAGCGCTGAGCCGCAAGGAACTGAAAGAGCTGGTCGACTATGCTTTGCACCTTGGGATGGAAGCATTGGTGGAAGTGCATGACAAAATGGACCTTACCAAAGCGATCTTTGCCGGGGCCAACCTCATCGGGATCAATCACCGCAATCTGGAAACGTTTGAGATGGATATGGAACTTAGTCGCAAACTCATCCCGTTGATCCCCAACTCCAAGATCATTGTCGCTGAATCGGGTATCCACGATCACGAAACGGTCGTAGAGCTTGGCAAGGTTGGAGCCGATGCGTTCCTTGTCGGTGAACATTTTATGCGGCAGGAGAATATCGCTGATGCGGTACGAAAATTAAAAAACGGAAGATAGGATATCCCTTGCGGGCGCCCCCGTATGATACAATATTCCGGTAGCCGCGGGGGTTGCCATTACGATCGTTTTCCCTCTTTTTTCCCTTTGTATCCGCCTGAGCGGTTGCGGTCGTTACGACGGTGGTTGTTGTTGCGGCGATTACGGTTGCCGCTGTGGCGTTTGCGGCCATGGTGACTGCCGCGATCATGGCGGGCACGCTCGATGAGACGGTCAATCTCTTTGAGGCTCAGACCGATGGTCTCTTTGCCTGAGACCGAAGTTTCTTTGAGAACATACGTTGCCAGCAACTGGGCGATGGTGACGATGTCCAGATCATGCTGGAGAGTACGGACCAGATCGATCCCCTCTTCGGTAATGGGAGTTGAGGCAATCTCGGCAAAGAGCGCGGTGTCTTTGGATTCTTGAAGCTCCTGCCGGGTGGGGATGACCTGGGAGGCCATGGTGGTACCGACATCCCGTTCGATCCGTTTGATGGTACGTAACTCATTGGGAGTCAGCAGAGTGATCGCCTCCCCGCTTTTGCCGCCCCGCCCGGTGCGTCCGATGCGGTGGACATAACTTTCGGAATCAAACGGAAGATGATAGTTGAATACATGGGTGACGTCGTGGACATCCAGCCCCCGTGCGGCCACATCGGTGGCGACGAAGATATCGACTCCTCCCTGTTTGAAGGCCCGGATAGTTACTTCACGCTGTTTTTGCTCCAT
>CAYSQV010000096.1:0-5374 GCA_964433295.1 uncultured Nitratifractor sp.
CCAACGGTGCGGGCAAATCGACTTTTATCAAAGTCCTGTGTGGTTTTTATGCCGACTACGAGGGGGAGATCTATATCGACGGCAAGCCGGTGCAGTTCAAATCCCCCCGCGATGCCTACGAAGCGGGGATCCAGGTGGTGCACCAGAGCATCGAACAGGGGATCGTCCAAAACATGAACGTCGCAGAGAACCTCGCACTCGAACAGGTGATCTCTCCCGAGGCCTCGTTCCTCTACCGGGAGAGGAACATCCTTGAATCGGCTGTTGAGATCGCCCGAAAGATGGGGATCGACTACCTCGATATGACTCAGAATATCCAGGACATCACCCAGAGTGAGAAACAGATGATCACCATCGCACGCGCTCTGGCGACCAAACCCAAGCTGTTGATCCTCGATGAACCCACCTCCTCCATCTCCGAACGGGAGGCAGAACGGCTCTTTAATATCCTGTTCAAACTCCGGGATGAGGGGGTTTCGATCCTCTATGTCTCCCACTACCTCCAGGAGATCAAGCGGATCTCAAACCGGGTCGGAGTGATTCGGGACGGGCACTTTGGCGGTATACTCCATCAGCCGCTGGAAGTCCCTGAGATTGTCAAAGCGATGGTGGGAGACATTGAGGTACGTGAAACGATCCAAAAGGAGCGGCACGGCGAACAGGAGCTGATCCTGGAACTGCGGGATCTTCTTGTGGAGGGGAGCGATACCCCCATCAACCTCAAAATCCATGCCGGAGAGATCGTCGGGCTGCTGGGACTTATCGGCGCGGGCAAGACCGAACTCGCCGAGACCCTGTTTGGTATCCGTCAGCCGCTGGGCGGCGAGATACGGCTCCACGGCAAACCGATCGCGTTTGGTTCCATACAGGAAGCGATCAGCGGCGGCATCCATATGGTACCGGAAAACCGCACGGTCAACGCCATCATCCCCGAACAGTCGATCAAAAACAACATCACCCTTCCGTTTCTCGATTTTTTCTCCCGTAAAGCGGTATTGAAAAAGACCCAAGAGCGCGAAAGCGCCGATACCATGATCACCAACATGGGGATCAAATGCGAAGGGCACACCGCGCTGATCGAATCGCTCTCCGGCGGCAACCAGCAAAAAGTAGTTGTCGCCCGCTGGCTCTCCATGCCCCACAGCATCGTCATTCTCGACGAACCGTTTCAGGGAGTGGACATCAAATCGCGCAAAGACATCAACGTCTATCTGCGTGAAAATACCCGTGACAGTGCGGTATTGATGATCTCCAGTGACATCGACGAACTGATGGACGTCACCGATCGGATCGTGGTGATGAACAAAGGGCAGATCCTTGGCGAAGCCCGCACCGCCGAGGCAGACCGGGACAAGCTTCTGAGCTTGATAACACAAGATTGAAAGGATAGAGTTTGGGTAATTTCAAATCGTTTGCGATCAAATACGGATTTTTGATCGTTATGGCTGCATCGTTTATCGGCTTTGGCCTGGCGGAACCGGCCTTTTGGAGCTGGTCGAATATGTTCTCGATTCTGCTGGGGATCACCATTGTGGGGATTCTCGCTATCGGCGTGACCTTTACCCTGATCGTGGACGGCTTTGACCTCTCCATCGGATCGACGGCAGCCATCAGCGTCATGATCTCTTCGTATGTCATGGTCGTCCTCAATCAAAACTACCTTGTCGCCATTGCGACAGCTGTTTTTCTGGGTTTCCTGATCGGCCTGACCAACGGTCTGCTCATCGTCAAGGCCAAGATCCCCGATCTGCTGGCCACCCTGGGGATGATGTTCCTCATCCAGGGGCTGCAGCTGATCCCTTCGGCCGGGATGTCGATCGGGACCGGGATGATGCTGCCCGACGGCACCGAGGCCGAAGGCTCCTTCGCTCCGGAATTTCTCTATCTCGGTCAGGGGCGTCTGTTTGGACTGATCCCGATCCCGGTTATAGCGTTTGCGGCCCTGGCGATCATCGCTTACTTTGTCCTCCAGTACACCAAATGGGGGCGGATCCTCTACGCCATCGGCGGCAATGAAAAAGCGGTCAAGCTCGCCGGGGTCAACGTCGAAAAATACAAAGTCGCCGCCTACGTCGTCTCCGGCACCGTCGCGGCCATCGGCGGCGTACTGCTGGCAGCACGGATCGGACGGGGGGATGTCACCAGCGGGGGTGGACTGCTGCTTGATGCGGTGGCTGCTGCGCTGATTGGCTATGCAGTGCTTGGACTCAAAAAACCCAATGCGCTGGGCAGTGTCGTAGGGGTGATCTTCATCGGGATGCTGCTCAATGGTCTGACGATGCTCTCCCTGCCTTACTATACGCAGGACTTTATCAAAGGGCTGGTATTGGTCGCCGCTCTGATCTTTACGTTTGGTTTGTCCAAATCGGATCTGTAAATCCAAACTGCACCCCAAAAGGGGTTTCAACTCAACACAAAGGAGAAAAAATGAAGTTGAAAATGTTAGCCGTAGGCTCGATCCTCATGGGATTGGTTGCAAGTACAGGTGCCGTTTCGGCCGCAGGACTCAAAGGGGCGCCCGCTCCGTTTGACGGATCCAAAAAAGTCCACGTTGCGCTCATCCGCCAGATGACCGAAGGGGAATTTATGCAGACCTACCGTGCCGGCGCCAAGATCCAGGCCGATCTGATGGGGATCGATCTGACCGTTTTTGGTAAAAGCATGGACAATCAAGCCGAAGCCAACTTCGTCTATCAGGCGATCAACATGAAAGTTGACGGGATCATCATTGACCACGGTCTGAGTGAGACAATGATGAAGCCGGCGGCCGACGCGATCAAGGCCGGCATCCCTGTGGTCGCTTTCGATGTCGATCTTAAAAACCCCGAGATCCCGCAAATCGCGCAGGATGATGAACTGCTGGGGATGATGGCACTCGAAGCACTCGTCAAAGATTTCAACGGCAAAGCCAATGTCGGCTATGTCAGCATCGCCGGTATCCTTCCGCTGGACAAGCGTGACCGCAGCTGGCAGAAGATCAAAAAAGAGAACCCCGGCATCAAAGAGATCGTCAAGACCGGGACCCTCGAATCCCCTATCGCCGCCAAAAACGCCGATCAGGTCAAAGCGGTCCTGCTTTCCCATCCCGAGATCAACGCCTTCTTCGCTCCGTACGATGAGTTGGCCAAAGGGGTCGTCCTGGCATTGCGCGAGACCGGCAAAGCCGACAAAGCCAAAGTCTACTCCGCGGATATCTCGACCCAGGATATCCAGGAGATGATCAAACCCGACAGCCCGTGGGCCGCAACCGCTGCGACCAATCCGGCTGCTATCGGTGCGGTATCGGTCCGGGCCATCGCGCTCAAGATCGCCAACATCAAAGTCCCCCACGACATCCTGATCCCCCCGAAGCTTTTCACCGCCAAAGCGCTGCGTGAGCAGGGGATTAAAAACATGAAAGACCTGCGCAAAAAGTTCCCCGAATTCAACAGTGTCGACCTGCTTACCTATCCCTGGATCCCGGTCGATACCAAAGGGCTCTTTTAGTCATGGAAACAAAAGAAGCGCGCCTCGCATCGATCCCCAAAGCGATCCTCTTCGAGGAGGAGGGGGATCGCTTTTATATTCTGGATCAGACCCGCCTGCCTACCGAGGAGATGATCGAAGAGCAGACCGATGTCGAACAGGTCTACGACTCCATCTATCAGCTCAAGGTCCGTGGCGCTCCGGCGATCGGTATTGCCGGAGCATACGGACTGCTGATCAGTCTGCGGGATGCTGTCGGAAAATCGCGGGATGAGTTTGTGGCGCTGGCACACAAAAACGCCGACTATCTCAACAGCTCACGCCCCACCGCGGTCAATCTGAGCTGGGCGCTGAACCGCATGATCGCAATCGTCGATGCCTTTCCCAAGGACGGCACAGCGCAGGCACTCTATGATCTGCTCCGCAACGAGGCGATTGCAATCCACCAAAGTGACATAGAGACCTGCCGCCTCATCGGCGAGCACGGGGCGACTCTGATCGACGAGGGTAGCGGCGTGATGACCCTGTGCAACGCCGGGGCACTGGCCACTGGCGGTATCGGCACGGCGCTGGCACCGATGTACGTTGCATGGGCTGATGGCAAGCGGTTCAAGGCCTACTCTAACGAGACACGCCCGCTGCTGCAGGGAGCACGGATCACTTCCTGGGAACTGCACCATTTTGGTGTCGATGTGACCCTGATCGCTGACAGCGCGGCCTCCTACCTGATGAAACTGGGCAAGGTCGATCTCATCATCGTCGGGGCCGATCGTGTCGCGGCCAACGGCGATACGGCGAACAAGATCGGCACCTCCTCTCTGGCGATCAACGCCAAACACTACGGGGTACCGTTCTACATCGCCTGCCCCTACTCCACCATCGATCCTTCGTCCAAAAGCGGAGCCGACATCGTGGTAGAAGAGCGGGGAGCCGATGAAGTGATCTACGTCAAAGGCCAGCAGATCGCCCCGGCCGATGTCCAGGTGTTCAACCCGGCATTTGATGTAACCGACCATGAACTTATAGCCGGTTTTATTACAGAAAAGGGTATCATTCGGCCACCATACAACTTTTCAGCATGAGCCAGGGGGGATTTTTTTGAGTCTGAGTAACTATTACGTCGACAAGGATTCCAAGACCCCCCTCTACCTTCAGGTTGAAGAGATTATCAGTGATCTGCTTCTGCGCGAACCATACCGCTCCGGAGAAAAGCTCCCCAATGAGATCGAGATATCCGACGAATTGAATGTGAGTCGCAACACCGTTCGCAAAGCAATGTATGGACTGATCAACAAAAATCTTATCGTCCGCAAAAAGAATCGGGGGACATTCAAGCAGACCGATGCGCAACGTATCAAAACCACCCTCAACAACTGGTACAGTTTCAGTGAAGACATGAAGAGTCAGAAAAAAGATTTCAAACTTTTCGAACACGCTGCTTCAAACATCATCCCTTCCCAGGAGGTCTCCGCCAAGCTGCACACTCCGCCCAATAAGAAAATCCTAAAGCTTCTGCGCACCAAAGGATATGTTGAGCCCGAACTGTATGTCGAAAGCTATTTTCATCCCGATCTGGGTCTCACCCTTGAAGAATTGCAAAAGAAGAAGATCATGAAACTTTATCAGTTTCTCGAGGAGAAACTGGCGATCAAGATCGTCTTCTCCCATGAGGAGATCTCGGCCATGATGCCCGATGAGACGATACGATCCCACCTGCCCGCCGCCGATGACCACACCCCCATCATCGTCCGCAAGATGCTCATTCACGATGAGGATGGCAACAAAGTCGCCTACAGCATCGGCTACTACCTCTCCAGCCGCTTTGTTTTCAGCCTCAATATCAGCCGATAAGGACTCCGCCATGACCCAACTGCAAACCCGAAAAGCGATCATCAATACCTGCCTCACA
>CAYSQV010000097.1:0-5344 GCA_964433295.1 uncultured Nitratifractor sp.
TGCCCTCCAGGCGCATTTTGCCCGCTTCCTTAGCTCCGGTTTCACCGCCGTGGGCGATGAAATCTTCATACGAGATCACTTCGGCCCGGATAAAGCCTTTTTCAAAATCGTTGTGGATCACCGCGGCGGCTTTGGGGGCAGGGGTGTTGTGACGGATGGTCCATGCCCGTACCTCTTTGACCCCGGCAGTGAAATAGCTCATAAGACCGAGTTTGTGAAATCCCTGGCGGATGATCTGCTCGAGCCCCGACTCTTCAACCCCAAGATCGCGGAGCATTTCATGTTTCTCCTCCTCGTTGAAATCGACCATCTCTTCTTCGATCTTGGCACAGAGTTTGATCACCTCGCGGTTGTGTCTGTCGGCGTAGGCTTTGAGAGCTTTGACGTAGGCGTTGTCCTCGGCAAGCCCCTCCTCATCGACGTTGGCGCCGTACATGATCTCCTTGGCGGTCAGGAAGCGCAGATCGCGTACCAACTGCGCGAACGCCTCACTCTCCTGTTGGGGGAAGGTGGAGACGGGGTTTTCCGCTTCGAGGTGTGCCAGAAGTGCTCGGGCGGTTTCGAGCTGGGCTTTGGCCTCGCGGTCGTTTCCTTTGGCTTTTTTCTCAAGGACGGTGATCCGTTTTTCGAGTGCTTCCATGTCGGCCAGGAGCAGTTCGGTCTCGATGATCTCGATGTCACGTACCGGATCGATGGATCCCTCGACATGGGTGATGTTCTCATCCTCGAAGCAGCGCACAATCTGGAGGATCACCTCTGTTTCGCGAATGTTGGAGAGAAATTTATTGCCAAGTCCTTCCCCTTTGCTGGCACCTTTGACAAGTCCGGCGATGTCAACGAAGTCGAGGGTTGAGTACTGGATGCGCTCGGGGTGGACGATCTTAGCCAGTTCCTCCAGGCGCGGATCGGGGACGGGGACGACGGCCTTGTTGGGTTCGATCGTACAAAACGGGTAGTTGGCACTTTCGGCGTTTTGTGCCTTGGTGAGTGCGTTGAAAGTGGTCGATTTGCCGACATTGGGGAGTCCGACGAGTCCGATGCCCAGTCCCATGTTAATCCTTGTGGTGGTGAAATGTTTCGCGATTATATCCAAATGTGGGTTAGGAGGTACAATGGTTTGGATGGTATAATGGCACAAAGTGTTTGAGGAGCGATGCATGCGGTATGGGATCGAGAAGACGGGGCTTGTGATCGGGGCAATGGTTTTGGCCGGATGCGCTCCGCAGGGGGAGCAGATCATGATCCAAAATGCCCGGGGGGCGGAATACTCCCGTGGCTATGCGGACGGATGTGCCAGCGGGCGGCATGTTGCGGGAAACATGGAGGTCAATGCAACCCGAGACACCTTGCTTTTTCTAAACGATTCCCAGTACAAATCGGGATGGAACCAAGGATTCAAAGAGTGCAAATTTAGAGAGAAAAAAATTGCGAAATTGCCGCAGGAATCGCTACCGGCGGTGCGCCTTTGAGCGACTCACTCCTCTTCGGCCCGTTCGCCCCGCTTGCGGGCGACAATGTCCAGCGGAACCCCTTCGAAATTGAACGCTTCTCTGAAGGCGTTGGCGAGGTAGCGTTTGTAGCTAAAATGTAAAAAATTCGGCTTGTTGACAATCAGCGCGATCTTGGGCGGGCGTGTTTCGTACTGGGTGGCAAATTTGATCTTGACCACCGCGCCGTTGTGGCTGGGAACATGGTGGCGGCGCATGGCGCGCTGGAGGGTGTCGTTGAGCTGGCTGGTGGGGATGCGCTGGGTGTAGCGGCGATAAATCGCAACGATCTCCTCAAGGATACGGGGTACCCGTTTGCCGGTCTTGGCCGAGAGGGTCAGGATGGGAGCAAAATGGAGGAATCTAAGCTCGTCGCGCACCTCCTGGATCGCCTCTTCGTAGGTTTTTTCTCCGCGAATATCCCATTTGTTCAAGACGATAACGGTACCCAACCGATATTTCTCCGTGATCCCGGCGATCCGCTCATCCAGTTCGGTGATCCCTGCGCTCGCGTCGATCATCACAAGAGCAATGTCGGCCTTTTCGAGCATCGCTTCCGTGCGTCCGAGGGCATATTTTTCGATGCCGGTGATCTTGCCTCTTCGGCGGATCCCGGCGGTATCGACAAAGGTGATCCGATAGCCCTTGTATTCGATCGCTTCATCAATGGGATCAATGGTGGTACCGGCCACATCGCTGACGACGGAGCGCTCCTGGCCCAGCAGGGTATTGAGCAGGGAGCTTTTGCCGGTATTGACCCGGCCGATGATCGCGACACGGATCTCTCGATCTTCGTCTTCGGGGGGGGTGTCTTTGTCCAGGAATTGCTCCAGGGAAAAATCGTCATCCTCGATCAGTGCAGGTTCCATGTCCGGCTCCCGCTCGGGGATAAAGGATTCGAGCCATCGGTAAAAAGGGGTGAGTTTACGGTTGTGACTCACGGAGATCGGGAAGATATTTTCGGCTCCAAATTCGACAAATTCCCAGAAACGCCCCTGTTCTTCTTTGTCGTTGTCGATTTTGTTGACGATCAAAGCGATCGGCTTTCCCAGCTCCTGGAGACGGTAAAAGAGCCGTTTGTCCTCCTCATCGGGGAGGGTTTTGCCGTCGACCATGTAGAGGATCACGTCGGCCTCTTCGGCGGCACGCATGGCCATGTCGCCGACTTTGGAAAAGAGTTCGGAGGTGTAATCGATCCCTCCGGTATCGAGGACCTCAAAGTCACGGTTGTCGCTGATGGTGACGATCCGTTTTTTGACATCCCGGGTGGTGCCGCTGACATCAGAGGTGATGGCATCGCGTTGTCGGGCGAGGCGATTGAAGAGGGAGCTTTTGCCCACATTGGGGCGGCCGAGGATGGCGACTTTTTTCATCGGTCAATCTCCTTCTTCCAAAGAGGTAGGAACCGCCGTCGCGGTGCGCTTGCGCCGACGGGGTTGTTGCGTGGGAGCGGAGGCACTCTTTGTGTCGGTCGGTGTCTGGGGTGTTGTTTCCGGCGGCCACTGTTCGAGGTAGAGACTTTGGGACGGGAAAGCAAAGCTCGCACCGTGGGCCTGGACGATCCGAAGGATTTCGAGGTTGATCTCCTGGCGGATATCGAGGTAGCTGTTCCACTCACTGGTGCGGGCAAATGCATAGACCAGTATCCCCAGATCGCTGGCGTTGAAGTCGCGAAAGTTGACGATCTGGGTTTCGCTCTGGGCGATGTTGGGACTTTGGATGAGCATCTCACGCAGATCGTCGATGATCGCTTCGATCTGGGAGCGGGTCGTGCCGTAGGTGAGACCGATGGTCATTTTGATTCGGCGGATACCGCGGCGGGAGTAGTTTTCAATTTTGCTGGTGGCAACAATGGAGTTGGGGATGGCGATGAGCGATTTTTCAAACGTGCGGATCTTGGTGGTGCGCATGCCGATGTCTTCAACGGTCCCTTCGACCCCGTCCACCTTGATCCACTCACCCACTTTGACCGAGTGGTCGATCAAAAGCGCCACAGAGCCGAACAGGTTGGCTGCGGTATCCTTGGCTGCCAGTGCCAGTGCCAATCCTCCGATCCCCAATGAGGCAAAAAAGGCTGTGACATTGACACCAAAATTGTACAGAACGGCAACGACTCCGAAAAAGACGATCAATACCCGCAAAATCCGGATAAAAAAGTTGGTCAATTCGTAGGAGAGATGGTCGGTATAGTTTCCGTAGCGGTACATCAACTCACGCGTAATCGGAGTGATCGCATAGAGCACCCAAAAGATCCAGAAGATCATCATGCTGTTGAGGATCATTGAGACGGTGTCGGTCCGGCGGAAGATGAGCTCAAAAAATACTTTCACGCCCACGATGATAAAGAAAAAACTGAACGGCCCCCGCAGTTGGCGGATGATCATGTCATCGATTGTCGACCGGCTCCGCTGGGCAAAACGCAACAGCGTGGCGACAACGATGCTGCTGAAAACTCTGCGCAGCAGCATAAAAAAAAGAAAGACCAATACAGCAGCGATGAGGTTGGCCACCGGGATGCCAAAGAGTGTCGAGGCGAACCATTCGCTGTAGCGTCCCGAATAGAGTTTGTTGAGCCAGGGCTGGACAGCATCGTAGACATTGAGATCAAAGCCGTCGATGACATCCGCCCCTTTTTTGACGACGTTATCGATGGCGGCGGTAACATTGCTCTCGGCCATGGTGCTCCTTTGACGTTAGCGTATTTTACCCTAAAAGATGTTATACTCCTGCTTATGGTAGTACGATTATTGATAGCACTGACAGCCTTGGTATTGTTGGGATGTGAGGGGAGTCAGAGTTTTACTTTGCGCTCGTCGATGTTGGGCGGATTTGCCCGGACGACGGCGAATGTCTCCGAAAAAGGGAGCCGCTATTCTGTCCAGGTGGATGTCCGCTCAACGGGGATCTACAATCTCGTCCGGGGCAAACGGGTCGAACAATACCGTTCCGAAGGAACCATACGCCGAGGATTGTATTATGCGCAACATTTTGCGATCGAGAAATGGGCCAACGGCAAACACACACTGGCGGAGTATGCGTTTGACTATCAGCGCAAAAAAATCACGCGTCGTTTCCGTTCCTGGACGATCAAAAGCGGCAAACTTCTCGAAGACGTGAAAGATCCTCTGCCCTATTTTGGTCACGATGATTTTATGACGGTGCTCCACAATGCGCTGTACAAACAGTCCAAAGCCAAAGCATACCGGAAAAATTTTATTCTCGCCGGGGCGGAGAACAGCCAGGGGCGCGTTCCTGTCTATGTTTCGCACGATGATGCCCTCATCAAGCGCTGGGGCGGCTCGGCCGGCGGTACCTTGGTGCAGATGGGTGTGAGCAAAAGAATCTTTGACGGGGGCAAAGGGAGTTTGACGTTTGTGCTTGATGCCCGGAACAACCCGGAGCGGATCATCATAAAAAAAGTCAAAATAGTCGGTACCGTTACCGGTAAGCCGATCAAAAAATAACCAAACAAGGAGCAAAACACGATGAAAACCATCGAAGGAAATTTGACCGTTGACCGCAGCAAAAAAGTTGCCATCATCAGCGCACGATTCAACCATTTTATCACCGACCGCCTGGTTGAGGGGGCCAAAGATGCCTATGCCCGTCACGGGGGCGATGCGGAGGATCTTGATTTGATCCTGGTCCCGGGGGCGTTTGAGATCCCGTTTGCGCTGGACAAGGCGCTCGCCTCGGGCAAATACGATGCGGTGTGCTGTCTGGGGGCGGTGATCCGCGGCGCGACACCACACTTTGACTATGTTTCAGCCGAGGCGACCAAGGGGGTGGCTAACGTCACCCTCAAGCACGGCAAACCGGCCTCCTTCGGCGTGCTGACCGTTGACAGCATTGAGCAG
>CAYSQV010000098.1:0-5305 GCA_964433295.1 uncultured Nitratifractor sp.
CTTGGGCTCACCATCAGCTTCCGGCGGTCAAAGGAGGTGAGGAAGTAATCCTGGGTGAGTCTGATAGCTCCGGTGGGGCAGAACTCCTGGCAGAGGGCGCAGAAACAACATTTCGCGAGGTCGATCTGGGGATAGTCCTTGGGATACCTCTCCTTGTCGGAATGGGGGGCCATGGTGATGGCCAGGTTAGGACAGACTCGGGCGCAGGTGCCGCAGCTTACGCACTTGTCGATGTGAAAGACGTGGCGTCCCCGGTATCGCTCCGCCGGAGGCTCACTCTCCTTGGGAAAAGCCAAGGTCATCCGCCTGCCCACGAAGTATTTACCTAAAATCGGCAGGATCATCTCCCCTCCTCAGCGGTCCATGTCCGCCGGGCAGTGGTTCAGGCTCCAGTAGACCACTGGCACATCGGCGATTTCCACGCCCTGCAAAAGGTGCTCCAGTACCGGGATCAGCAAGGTGAACGATGGCCCCCGGAACTTCACCCGGTAGGGGGTGCGTTCCCCAGTACCAATGATGTAACAACCGGCATCCCCCCGGGCCGCCTCGATGTGGACGTAGGCCTCTCCCTCCTTGACCTTGGCAAAGGGGCCCACTTTGACCGCGTGCTCCCCCTCCGGCATGTCCCGGATCGCTTGGATTCCGATCTTCACGCTCTCCAACACTTCGTCCCGGCCCACCAGGAAGCGTGCCAGGGCATCACCTTCTCGTCGGGTTATCACCTGGAACTCCAGGCGATCGTAGACGAGGTAGGGATCGTCTGCCCGTACGTCATAGGGAACGCCGCTTGCCCGGAGAGCCGGGCCGCTGGCACCAAGCCGTATCCCCTCTTCCGGGGAGAGCACGGCCAGTCCTTTCGTCCGGGCCACGAAGGAGGGGTTTTCAAAGAAGAGGTCGTTGAGGTCGGAAAGGTGGTATTCAATGTGACGTAACACTCCTTCAGCCCGCTCAAGGAACCCCTCGGGCAGGTCCCAACGGACCCCACCGGGGCGGATGTAGCCAGCGGGGTACACCCGACCTCCAGTCGCCTCCTCAAAAAGCCGGAGGATCTCCTCCCGGTAGGTGAGGGCTACTTTGAAGACTGTGTCGAAGCCCATGGCTATGCCAGCGACGCCGAACCAAAGCAGGTGGCTCTGGATCCTCGTTAGCTCGGCAAGAAGCACACGGATGTGCTTCGCCCGCTCCGGGACCTCGATCCCCTGGAGCTTCTCCGCCGCCAGCGCGAAGACCAGGTTCCAATTCAGCGGTTCAAAAACGGCTATGCGATCGGTCAAAACGGAGGCCTGCAAGAGGGTGCGGTACTCCATCAGCTTTTCGAAGCCTCGGTGGAGGAAGCCCGGATCGGCTCGGGCCTCGATTACTCGCTCCCCATCCACGGTGAGCCAGACCCGGAAGTTCCCGGAGCCGGGATGGGCGGGGCCGAAGGGGATGACGTAAGTCTCAGCCCTTGTAATAGCCACGGTCTTCCTCCCTATCCTCGCGGTAGTATTTCTCCCGGACGTAGGCCCGCCAATCGAAGTCCTTACGGAAGGGAGGTGGCCCCTCCCAGTCCTCCAGGAAAAGCGGGCTTAGGTCCGGGTTGCCTTGAAACTCCACCCCGAACATCTCATGGACCTCCCGTTCGTTCACGGCTGCGCTGCCGCCCCAGATGTGACATGCCGAGGGAAGCCGGGGCTGGTCCCGAGGCACCTCGACCTTGAGGTGGACAAAGGACTTCTCTCGAAGGGACCACAGGTGGTAGACGAGTTCGATGACGCCCCGGTCGGGCCAATCCACGCCGGAAATGGCGGCTAGGTAGTCGTACCCCAGCTCCCGCAGCTCCTGCCAGATCCGAGGGGCCTCCTCCAAGGGCACCCTCACCCAGACGGCGTTCCCCTCTTCCCTCGGGGCGAAGGGCTCAAGTAGCTTGGAAATCTCAGTCACCACTCCGGCCTCCTTTTCGTTTCCCCTCGATCATCTCCATCACAAGCCCGACAGCATGGAAAATCGCCTCGGGTCTAGGCGGACAGCCTGGGATGTAAAGGTCCACAGGGACATATTCGTCCAGGTGCTTTATCGTGTTGTACGAGTCCCAGTACATCCCGCCGCTGAAGGGGCAACTGCCCAGGGCCACCACGAACTTCGGGTCGGGCATCTGCTCGTAGATCCTTCGGAGGTATTTGGCGGACTTGAAGGTTTGATATCCGGCAACAAAGAGGACATCGGCGTGCCTTGGACTTCCCACAACGATCATCCCGAAGCGCTCCATGTCGAACCGGGAGGCCACCACGGGCAAAAGCTCGGTGAAGCCACAGCTGTTGAACCAATTGAACACCCAAAGGGCTCTGATCAGACGCTTGGCCGCCTTATGTGTTCGCTGCTCCTCGGTTGCCGTATTCATTCTTCCTCCTTACAACGTATGCTAAACTTTTAACCCGAATTTGTCCGAAAGAAGAGATTGCAATTCTCTGACCTCCCCCGCGAGCTCCGCTTCGCCCTCTAGGCCAAAGGCCAGGGCCAAAAGTTGTGTGAAGTACAGCACCGGCAGGGGACGGAAATCCGGATGCAGGCGCTTGGCGAGTTTTTGTCTTCTTTGCAGGTTGTAAGCACACAAGGGGCAGGAGGTGATCGTCAAGTCCGCACCCCGTTCCCTGGCGCCTTGAAGGATCTTGTAGATCCTTTGGGCCACGATCTCCTTGTTCTTCCCCACGGTGTGGTAGCTGCCGCAGCAGAGGGATTTATAGGGGCTATCCACCGGTTCAGCTCCCAGGGCGGCGATCAGGTCCTCCATCACCGTAGGGGCCTCCGGGTCGTCGATCCCTACTTCCCGGGGCCGGAGCAGGGTGCAGCCGTAGTAGGCGGAGACTCGCAGGCCCTCCAGGGGGCGGACCACCCGCTCGGTCAGCTCCTGGAAGCCCAGGATATCCCGCAGCACCTCCAAGAAGTGGATCACCTGGACCTTCCCCTGGTAATCCGGCTCGGTGTCCATGAAGCTGTTTACAAGCTTTAGGGCCTCGGGATCCGACTTGACCAGGAGGTTCGCTCGCTTGAGCACGTTGAAGCACATGGAGCAGAGGGTCACCAGCCTCCGCTCCTCCAGGACCCCCTCGTCGTTCATCTGCTGCACGCGGATCAGGTTGCGGATGGGGCCCACCTGGCGCATGGCGTTGTCGCTCGTAAGGGAGAAAACCGCCCCGCAGCAGTTCCAACGAGGGATCTCCACGAGCTCGATTCCAAGGTGCGAGGCGGCCGCCAGAGCCGAAGTCTCAAAGTCCCGGGCCCACTGTTTCAAGGTACAGCCAGGGTAATAAGGGAACCTTAGCATCGCTTCACCCCGTGAACTTCCGCACCGCGCTCACCAAGGCGATGGCGGGGTAGTCCTCATCCCGAGCATCGGCGAGATCAATGTGGTCCACCTTCTTTCGCAGCGTTAGTTCCCTTAGGGCCTCGGTCACCTTGGCGAGGTCGATCCCCCGGGGGCAGCGCACGGTACAGGAGAAGCACGAGGCGCATACCCAGATCGCCTTGCTCTTTAGGACAGATCTATCCCCGATCTGCACTGCTCGAATGATCCCCGCTGGGGTGAGGTCCATCTCCTCGACCATGGGACAGCTGGTGGAGCAAATGCCGCACTGCTCACAGAGGGTGAGCACCTGCCCGCTTAGGGACTCCACCTTCTTCAGGAAGGACTCGCCGTCATCTTCGAGATGCACTATCTCGCTCATCTCGCTACCTCGACCACGCCCTCGAGCTCCTTTCGCTTCTCCTCCGGGATCTCCTCGTATTGCTTCACCTTGTCCGTCAGGGAACGGATGATGTCTGTGAACTTCTTGAACATCACGGTCACGAAGGCGGAGTACTGTATCCTGTCAGGCTCGATTCCTACCGCCCCGAGGGCCTGACGGGCCCGCTCAACATTGTCCTTGATGGCCTCAAGGGATCCGGGGAAGGGGGAGACGGCTTCCTCGCACTCGCCCAGGAACACCGCGTCCGCCCCCAGGGCGAAGGCTCGGACGAGCATCCTGGAGGTGACACGGCTGCTTGAGGGAACACGGATGATGTAGGTGTTGGTGGGGTAGGGGAGCTTCGACGTTCCCACTCCATCGGCCAAGGTATAGGTGCACATGTCGTCAGCGAAGACCAAGACCCGCCTCTCCCCGGGCTTTTTGCCTGCCAGGGCGGCCTCAATCTCCGCCATGATCTCGGCATTGGAGAAAAGCCTCAGGTCCAAGGCATCCCTGGGGCAGTAGCCGATGCAAGCTCCACATCCCTTGCAGAGGGCGAGGTTGATCTTGGCCACCCCGTCCACGGAGATGGCCTCCACCGGACAGCGCGCCACGCACTCCCCGCATCCATCGCACCGCCCTTCGTCCACCACGGCCCTGATGGGGCTGAGCTCGTATTCACCCTTGTTCATGATGGCCATGGCCCGGGCGGCGGCAGCGCTGGCCTGGGCGACGGTGTCCGGGATGTCCTTGGGGCCCTGTGCCGTGCCTGCCACGAAGATCCCCTCCACCGGAGTGTCCACGGGGCGGAACTTGGGGTGAGCTTCCTTGATGAACCCATCGGCGCTGCGAGGGAGTTTCAGGAGCTCAGCGATCTTGAGGGTCCCTTTGCTCGGGACCAGCCCCACCGAGAGCACTACAAGGTCAAATCGCTTCTCCAGGATCCTCCGGGTGAGGGTGTCCTCCACGCGAAGGATGATCTGGTGAGTTTGGGGATCCTCTTCAAGCTCCCCTGGGCGGCCGCGGATGAACTTCACCCCCAGCTCCTGGGCGGTCCGATAGTATTCCTCGAACCCCTTCCCGTATGAGCGGAGGTCGGTGTAGAAGATATACACCTCGCGGCTGGGATCGGCTCGCTTAAGGAGGGCGGCGAGCTTCGTGGCATACATACAACAGATGCGGGAGCAGTAGAGGTTTCCCACCTGAGCATCGCGGGAGCCCACGCACTGGATGAAAGCAACGCTGTTCCCGATGGGACGGATTTGCTCCCCCTCGACCATACGAACGATGATCCGTTCCAGCTCCAAGGCAGTGATCACGTTGCGAAAACGTCCGTAACCATACTGGGCCTTGAGCCGAGGGTCGAAGGGCTCAAAACCGGTGGCCACGATGATGGTGTCCACCTTGAGGTTAAGGTATTTTGGAGTGTCGTCGTAGTCGATTGCCCTGGCTTCACAAGCCTGGGAGCAAAGCCCACATCTTAGAGGAACAAGGCCTAAACAGGCCTCCTCATCGATTACGTAGGCGTGGGGAACAGCTGTGGGGGAGGGGAGGTAGATGGCTTTCCGCTGGGTGAGGCCCAGGTCGAACTCGTTGGGGAC
>CAYSQV010000099.1:0-5163 GCA_964433295.1 uncultured Nitratifractor sp.
AGCCAGGATCACAGAACCGACCGTAGGTGCCTGACCGTGAGCGTACGGAAGCCAGGTATGGAACGGAAACATCGGGACTTTGATCGCAAATCCGAGGAAAAACGACCAAAAGAGCCATTTCTGGACCGAAATCGGAAGCACCAGATCATACCAGTCCGTTATCCCGAAACTCCACACACCGGTGATCGCCTGATAGGTATAGGCCACATAGAGCATACCGATCAGCATCACCAGCGATCCGGCGAAGGTATAGATAAAGAACTTCACCGCGGCATACAGGCGCAGTTCGCCACCCCACGCACCGATAATATAGAGCATCGGCACCAGTGAGAACTCCCAGAAAAGGTAGAAGATCACTGCATCGAGCGAGACGAAGACTCCCACCATTGCCACTTCAAGAAACAGCAGTGTCAGGATGAGGTTTTTGATGTCCTTTTGGACGTTCAGTGCGATGATCCCGATCAGCGTCATCAACGTCGCCATGATGATGATGAAGAGGCTGATCCCGTCCACCCCGACGTAATAGCTGATCCCAAAATCCGGTACAATACTGATGCGTTTGACAAACTGCATTCCGGCATTGGCCGTATCAAACGAAAACCAGAGCCACAGCGAAAGGATAAACTCCACCGCCGCCACGCTGATGCCGTATGCGCGGATGCTCTTCTCCTGCACCACAAAGCCAAGCACCCCCGCAATCAACGGAAAGAAAATCAATACACTTAAAATATCATTCATTTATGGCTCCTTAACTTTGTACCGCTGCGACAAGAACCAGCGCGGCCAAGACCAGCGCACCGGCTCCCATGAGCTTGAGATAATCCGACAGATTCCCTGTCTGCAGTTTCCGCGTAGCATCACCGGTATCGTGCACCACTGACGCGATGCCGTCCACGGTCGCATCCACCACCTGCTTGTCGATCTCTTCCCACATCACCTGCGAGATCTCGGCATAGGGCTTGCTGAAAACTTTCTCATAGAGAATGGGGATGTAATATTGGTTGGAAAGGATCCGATAGGGGAGGCTCTGCTCGATCTTTGCGTCACGCTTGAGCCCCCGGGAATAGCGCATCCAGGCAAAAATGATTCCCCCCAGAGCAATCGCCGTGGTGACCGCGGTGAGGATCGCAACATTGTGATGGGTATGCTCGCTCATCTCATACGCAGGCAAAAATTGCGTCACAAATGCCATAAAAGGCTCTTTGAACCAGCCGAAGACCACCGCAAGAATCGCCAGAGGGGAGAGGGCCCAGAGGACGTATTTCTGTACCTCGTGAGGATGGAAGCCCAGCGGCTTGTAGCGCTCATCACCCCAGAAGGTAAGAAACACTTGACGAAAGCTGTAAAACGCAGTCAATCCCGCCGTCAGCCACAACACCGCCCAGATCCCGTAGGTGTGTTCGTTGAACGCGACCTCCAGAATGGTGTCTTTGGAGAAAAAGCCGGCCAGCGGCCAGATGCCGGCCAGCGCCAGCGAAGCCAGTCCCATGTATGCATGGGTCCAGCCCATCACTTTTTTGAGTCCTCCCATCTTGAAGATGTCGAGTTCATCGTCCATGGCGTGCATGACATTGCCCGCTCCGAGGAACAGAAGTGCTTTGAAAAACGCGTGGGCCGCGAGGTGAAACAGCGCCACCCAGTATGCTCCCAGTCCCGCCGCGGCAAACATGTAGCCCAACTGCGAGAGGGTCGAATAGGCAATGATCCGTTTGAGGTCACGATTGACCAGCGCCATCGAAGCGGCAAAAATCGCCACGAATGTCCCCAGTACAGCAATGAAATAACTCACTTCCGGGATCGCCGAATAGAGGGGGTGGGCCCGGATAACGAGATAGACCCCGGCGGTCACCATCGTCGCCGCGTGGATCAGTGCCGAGACCGGTGTCGGTCCTTCCATCGCATCGGCCAGCCAGGTATGCAGAGGGAATTGGGCCGACTTGCCCATTGCACCGATAAAGAGGAAAATACCAATGGTCACCAGCATCCCGTGATCCATCGAGGGGACAGCATCAAACACCGTCTCATACTGCAGCGATCCGACATTCCAGTAGATAAAAAAGATCCCGACCAACATCCCAAGATCCGCAATACGGTTCATGATAAACGCTTCATTGGCTGCCCAGGAAGGGGAGATCGAGGGGTTGACATCCCGGGTCACGTCGGCTTTGTGATACCAAAAACCGATCAGGAGCCAGGAGCAGACCCCCACCCCTTCCCATCCGATAAAGAGCCCAAGGAAGTTGTCGCTCATCACCAGCACCAGCATCGAAAAGACAAACGCAGAAAGGTAGGAGAAAAAGCGGTTGAAGCTCTTGTCGTGTTCCATATAACCGTTGGAGTAGATGTGCACGACCGTTGAAACGAGTGTGACGACCACCATCATCACCGCAGTAACCGTATCGATGTTGAACCCGAACGGGATCGACATCTCCCCGGCCACGATCCAGTCCATCAATGTCGCATGAATCGTCCCTTCGTGATAGACATGGTTCAACAGCACGACCGAGGCGGCAAACGACACAAACAGCAATGCCGAAGTCACCACCCCCGTGATCAGGGTCTTGGGGCGCTGCGCAAAAAGCGCGGCAAACAGGGAACCGACCAGTGGCGCAAACAGCGCTATGTAAATGTATGTTTCCATCCCTTACCCTTTCATGATCGTAAAGTCATCTAAGTTCAACGTGCCGTACTTCTTGTACAGCATGATCAACAATCCCAGCCCGACGGCCACCTCGCTCGCGGCAACCGCGATAATGAAAAACGCGAACATCTGGCCGGTCATATCGTGGCGATAGCTTGAGATCGCCGCAAAAGCAACATTGGCGGCATTGAGCATGATCTCCGTCGCAAAGAAAAGCATCAGCAGATTTTTGCGCCGGACGACCCCCACCAGACCGACCCCGAATAAAATCGCCGAGAGGATCAAATAGTGTGACAGTGTTATCATGCGTTATCCTTTGTGTCGGTCTGAGGAATCTCATCAGTGGTCGAGAGACTCATCTCCATTTTTTTGCCTGCCAGGATAATACCGGCAATCATCGCCACCAGCAGCATCACCGAAGCAACCTCAAACGGCAGCAGATATTTGGTAAAGAGGACCAGACCCACTGCTTGCGGATTGGTCGCTCCTTCTGCAGGCGGATAAATCGGCGGAATCACCGCGCCGAGGATCGGACCGGCAAACATCACGACCAGCACCAGCGCGATACCGCCGCCAAGGGCAAACACCATCAACGGACGGCTGTTTTTTTCCTCGACATCCCGGGTCAGATCGAAAAACATCATACCAAACGCATAAAGTGCCATGATCGCTCCGACATAGACAATCAGCTGGACAACACCGAGAAAATCGGCCCCCAGGATGAAAAACAGTCCCGAGATCAGTACCATCCCCGCCGCCAGCGATGTCATCGCGTAGAGAACATTTTTGCTCATCACGGTCACGAGAAACAATCCGGTGATCAGAAAAGCAAACAGATAAAAGGCAAACGTGATCATTATCCTCTCCTTAATATGCCAGTGGCGTTTTTTTGATGTTCGCATCGGCGTTGGGCGAGACAGAGCCGTAGCCAGGGAACTCTTTTTGGGATTTCAACTGATCCAGCGGGGTCAACATGTCCTCAAACAGAGAGAAACTCGCCCGCTGCTCACTGGCCGTCTCATAGCGCCCGCCGTGGACGATCGCCAGTTCGGGGCACACCTCGGCGCAATACCCGCAAAAGATACAGCGGCCGAAGTTGATGGTGTACTCGGTCACCGCTTTGCGCTGATTCTCATCGTATTCGGTGTCCATCCGTATCGCGTCGGCCGGGCAGATCTTCTCGCACAATCCACAGCCGATGCAGCGGTAATGGCCGCTCTCCAGCAGCCGTTTCATCTCATGAATGGCCCGGTAGCGGGGTCCGATGGGAAGTTTCTCAAACGGATACCGTGTGGTGTGCATCCCGCCGAAAAAGACCGATCTGATCATTTCGATAAAAGTGACTTTCAAACCGACCAGCAACTCCAGGCTCAAAGTACGGCGTACCACCTGCCTGAATTTCTCTCCGCCGGTCTTGGGCGTAGGGTCGAGATCGAGCATCCGGTAATTCTGGGTTCCGACGTTGCGGTTTTTAAAATGTTCTAAACTCATCGACTCTCCTTAAAGCATGATCACGATGCCGGTAATGACGACATTGATAACGGCCAGCGGCATCAGCACTTTCCAGCTCAGCCACATCAACTGATCGGGTCGCACATGCGGCCAGCTGGCACGCACCCACAGCATCAGGAAAAAGTTGAACGCGATCTTGAGGATAATCGCCAGCCAGCCGGGGACAAACCCCCAATCGGTGTAGCCGCCCATAAAGATCACCGAGACCAGTACGGCGATGGTGATCATGTTGGCATACTCACCGATAAAGAACATTCCCCAGCGCATTCCGCTGTATTCGGTAGCATATCCGGCGACGATCTCCCCTTCGTGTTCCAACAGGTCAAACGGGGTACGGTTGGTCTCGGCAAATCCGGCGATCAGGAAGAGGAGAAAAGCCAGCGGCTGGGTAAACATCATCCAGGCATGGGTTTGGTTGTAGTGATTGAAATCGATCAGGGAGAGGGAACCGACGATCATGATGGGCGCCAGCAGCGACAGCCCGGTGACCACCTCATAACTGATAAACTGCGATGCCGTCCGTGCCGCACCGATCAGCCCCCATTTGTTGGCCTGGGACATCCCCGCCAACAGCGGACCGTAAAGCCCCGATGCCATCATACCGAGGACAAAAAGCACCCCGATACTGATGTCCGAGGCCACCGAAGGAACCAACACGCCAAAGAGGGTAAAATCGGGGAAAACCGGCACAGCCGAAAGGGCGATAAATGCTGTTGCCGCCGTAATAAGCGGTGCGAGCATAAAGATGAATTTGTTGGCGTTTTGGGGGATAAAGTCCTCTTTGGTAAAGAGCTTAATCCCGTCCGCTGCTATCTGCAGCAACCCGTAGGGGCCGACATGGGTCGGGCCGGGCCGACGCTGGATGAAGGCCAGTACCTTCCGCTCGATGTAGGTTCCAAACCCCGCTACCGCCGAGATGATCGCCAAGATCAGGATCGCCTTAATAATGACCCCAAGATATGTTACTTCCATCTTCTACCCTTTCTTGATTTTGATTTTTGCATAGCGGT
>CAYSQV010000100.1:0-5108 GCA_964433295.1 uncultured Nitratifractor sp.
GGAGATATTGATCCGGTGCTCGGCAATGATCCGCCCCACATCCCCGATCACTCCCGGCTCGTCGTTGTTTTTGCAAAGGATCAGACGTCCTTTGGGTTCAAGATCCAGTGTATATCCGTCGATATCAACAATCCGTTGCTGCGAGTCCTCAAAGACCGTTCCGCTGATACGGAGTGTGTTGCCGTTTTGAGTCATCAGGCGTACAGTCAACAGATTTTTAAATCCGCTGGTGTTGGGAAGCTGCTCTTTTGCGATCTCCATCTGACGTTCGCTGGCGATGTACTCGACGTTGACATAATTGACCTCAGCTTCACTCAAAGTGCTTTTGAGTGCTCCTACCGCCGCAAAAGTCGCCAGAGAATCTATGTAATCCGAGATGGGACCTTCGGTACTGAGTTTGAGTGATTTGATTCCGCTGTGGGTCAGCTGAGCGCTCATGTGGCCAAGCTTTTGTGCCATCTCGAGATAAGGGCGGACAAAATCGGGGAGCTCATTCTCCTTGATCGGGAGATTGAGCGCATTGGGGTAGGAGATCCCCTTGGCTGCGGCAATGGCGTTTTCGGCTGCCTGGATTGCAATGTTCTGCTGCGATTCGCGGGTATTGGCCCCCAGGTGAGGGGTGACGGTGATGTTGTCCAGATCGAGCAGCGGATTGTCAGTAGCCGGCTCCTTGGCGAACACATCGATCCCGGCCATAGCGACTTTGCCGCTCTTGAGCGCATCATACAGATCGGCTTCGTTGTAAAGTCCACCGCGGGCGACGTTGATCAGGATCACCCCGTCTTTCATTTTGGCTATCTCTCTGGCGGTGATCATATCGATGGTCTCTTCGTTTTTGGGTGTATGGATAGTGATAATGTCGCACGCGAGAATATCATCAAAATCGGTCGTATAGGTCATATCCAGATCGGTTACTTTGGTTGGATCGATATAGGGATCATAAGCGATGATATCCATCTCAAACGACTGGGCACGCTTGGCCACACGAGAGCCGATATTGCCAAATCCGATCACGCCCAGTTTTTTGCCTTTGAGCTCGATACCGTACCAGTCCTGTCGACGCCAGATGCGATCCTGCTTGAGATTGTTGTGGGCGTAGGGGAATTGTCGCACGCAGCTGAGCATATGCGCCATGGTCATCTCCACAGCAGCAATGGTGTTGGCAGTAGGGACATTCATCGCCACGATTCCCTGGCGGGAACAGCCGGGGATATCGACATTGTCCACCCCCACCCCGGCACGCACGATGGCTGTCATTTGTTTGGCATGATCCAAAAAATACTGGTCAACATCGGTTGAACTGCGAGTGATAGCGACATGAGCTTGAGGGATAATCTCCTCAACCAATTTGTCTTTGGGCTCATCGGCAGCATTGATCAAGGTAATATCGGGGTGCGCCTCGAGAAGATCGAGGCCTTTTTGGTGGATGTGGTCGCAGACCACAATGGTATATTTTTGCATAAGGGAAGCTCCTGTAAGGGGGTTACTTGAGCTTGTCTTTGATCAAATCTCCCAGCGTCATGCTGTCGTCTTGTTGACTGTTGAGGTGATCAAGGGCTTCACGCTCTTCCTGGCGTTCGAGGCGCTTGACAGAAACACGGATGCGATCGTTCTTGGCATCGATGAAACTGATGACCCCTTTGATCTCCTGGCCCGGCTCAATCTCTTCGAACTTGAGAGGATGGAGATCCTCGGTACGGATCAACGCATCGACATTGGCATCCAGCGCGATAAAGACACCAAACTCTTTCTTGTCTTTAACGGTCCCGGTCACGATGTCACCGTTTTTGTGCGTCTTAGCAAACGCGTCTGCCGGAGACTCCTCGAGGGCTTTCTTGCTCAGAGAGATTTTGCCCGCGTCCGTGTCGATCTTGATGATCTTGACCTCCACCTCATCCCCGGTCTCAAAAAGATCTTTGGCGTTTTGGCTTTTGTCCCAGGAGGTTTCCTGATTGTGGAGAAGCCCTTCGACACCATCCAGTTTGACAAAGGCACCGAAATCGGTCAACGACGTAACGGTCCCGGTGACCACATCGCCCACACGGTGCTTGCGGGAAAAGGCCTCCATCGGCTTGGGCTGGAGGCTCTTGAGCGAGACACGCAGGCGGCGTTGTTCGTTGTCGATCTCGATCACTTCGACATCGATGTCCTCACCGACACTCAGATAGTCTTTGGGGTGCTTGCGGTTCTTGTCCCAGGAAACTTCCGAGACATGAAGGAACGCCTCAAGGTCTTCACCGAGATCGACAAAAACCCCGTAGGGCTCGATGTTGCTCACGGTTGCCGTGACGGTATCACCGACACCGAGAATCTCGTTGATGTTCTCCCAGGGATCGGGATTGGCATCTTTGATCGACAAAGAAAGATGACGTTTCTTTTTGTCGTAATCGAGGGCAACGACATTGACCTCATCCCCCTCTTCGAAATATTTCGCGGGATTGACCGGCCCTTTGTGGGAGATCTGAGAGTAGTGGACCAGACCGTCCATACCGCCGACATCGACAAACATACCGTAACTGGTGATTTTTTTGACCACACCGATGACCGGCTCTTTGGTCTCGAGCAGACCGTCGACGATCTCCTGAGCTTTGGCTTTGTCCCGCTCAATCAACTCTTTGCGCGAGATGACAACGGAGCCTTTCTCTTTGTCGGCTTTGACGATAACCGCTTTGACCTTTTTGCCAATGGGATCGACTTTGGCACTGAGGTAGGAGAGTGTTCGGGGCATGAAAAATTCCAGACCGTCCACTTCGACGACGTAACCGCCTTTGTTTTTCTTGGTCACGACCCCTTCGACGATGGTCTCCTGCTCCGGATCATACGCCTCAATAAAGGCATTGAGTGCTTTGCGCTGTTTGGCCTGCCTGAACGAAACCCGTCCGCGTCCGAGTGTCAGTACTTCGATCTTGTCACCGACGGCGAAGGGGATGTTCCCCTCCTCATCCCGCACCTCTGAAAGGGAAAGGTTAGCATCCGACCCTCCCCCGATGTCCACGATCAACAGATCCTCATCTTCAACGATCTTGACGATCGTTCCGGTCACGAGATCATTGCGCGACTCGGTCTTTTTGAATGACTCTTCCAGCATTGCTTCAAAGTCAACGTCCTCTATTTCGATATCTTCGAGCTTCATTTACCCTTCCTTCATTGTCCTGAGTTTGCCGTAATTATACCTTTTTTTATTTAAGAGCGGCTACACCGCAGGAAAAGAGGTACGTACTATCGGGTAAGTGCTTCGATCCGATCCACAACATTCTGGACGATCCAGTCGGGCGAAGAGGCTCCCGCACTGATACCACACAGCCTTTTCCCCTCGAACCATTCCGCCTGCAGTTCCGCTTCGTTTTCGATCAGATAGCTGTCATTGCAATAGTTTTTGGCGATCAGATGAAGCTGTTTGGTGTTAGAAGAATGCTTGCCGCCGATGACGATCATCACGTCGGCTCGTTTGGCCAGATCGGCTGCGGCATCCTGGTTTTCAAACGTCGCGTTACAAATGGTATTGAAGACACGCACCTCTTTGGACTGCAAAACCAGTTTGGAAACGATTTTGGTAAAATCATCCGGCTTGCGGGTGGTCTGAGCGACAATAGCGACTTTGGATTTGAGCGGCAGAGTATCAACATCATCTTCATGCAAGACGACAAACGCATTGCGCTGATCCTCGGCATAGCTGATAACCCCCCGAATCTCAGGGTGATTTTCATCGCCAAAGACCACGATGCTGTAACCTTGTTTGCTCATATCTTCTACAATCTTCTGCGGCGTTCGTACATACGGACAGGTGGCATCGATAATGGTCTTATCCTGTGATTTTAGTTCAGCCAGTTCATTCCGGGGGATCCCGTGGGTACGGATCACGATCGCTTCATGCGCTTCGGCCTCCTGCAGATCTTCGGCCAGGCCGATATCAAAACCGTCTTTGAGGCGATTGATCTCATCCGTATTATGGATCAAAGGACCGTAGGTGACGCTTCCGGGATTTTCTTCGGCTATTTTGATAGCTCTTTTGACGCCAAAACAAAATCCGTAAGAGCTTGCCAGTTCGATTTTCATGATTCTACCTTTGTAATCTGCCGCAGCAGCGTGTAAAAATTGGGAAAAGAGGTCTCCACGCAAGCCGTGTCCTCCACCTCGACACCGCACAGCAGTCCGGCGACCGAAAAACTCATCGCGACACGGTGGTCGCCAAAACTGTCAACCGTGGCCGCTTGGAGAGTGCCGCCCCGGATGACATACCCGTCTGCAAACTCCTCTGTCTCAATGCCCATCATCCCCAATCCGCTCAGAACAGAAGCGATCCGGTCGCTCTCTTTGACCCGCAGTTCGGCTGCGTTGCGCACCCGGCTTTCCCCTTCTGCTGTAGCCATGGCAACTGCCAGAGCCGGCAGTTCGTCAATCAGCCAGGCGATATTACGAGAGACATCGACCGCCCGAAGTTTTCCGTTGTATGCCACACGGATATCACCGATCGGTTCATACCGATCCTCGGTCTCGATCATCTCTACCGTCGCACCCATCTCGCTCAGTACCCGATACGCTTCGATCCGGGTAGGGTTGAGCGACACATGCCGAATCGTCACGACCGAACCCGGTACAATGGCCGCCGCCAGAGCAAAGAAGAAACCGCTGGAAGGGTCCGCAGGTACCGTAATGTCCAACGGTGCCAGCGGTGCTTTGGGCGGAATGATCTCGATCCATCCATCGGATGTCGTACGGATCTTAACCCCCATCCCCCGCAGCATCCGCTCCGTATGATCCCGACTCAACTGACTCTCCCGATAACGGCTGTTCCCCTCGGCCCGCAAAGCCGCCAGAATCAACGCCGATTTGACCTGCGCCGAATCGATGGGGGAGTCATATACGAACGATTCAAGAGCACCGCCCCGAATATGCAGGGGGGCCAGATTGCCCTCCTCGCGTCCGTCAATCCGTGCACCGATGGTGCGCAGCGGATTGGTCACCCGACGCATGGGACGACTCCGGAGATAGCGATCGCCGCTCAAGACAAAACTCCCCTCCACGCCGCTGAGCAAGCCGCAAAAAAGCCGCATGCCTGTCCCGGCGTTGCCACAATCAAGCACATCCTCCGGCTCATGCAGCCGTGC
>CAYSQV010000101.1:0-5101 GCA_964433295.1 uncultured Nitratifractor sp.
TTTCCGAAGTGATCAAAAATCCGGTCGAAAGCATTACCCTGCGCAAATCGATCCGTAACACCAACCGCAGTTTCGGTACCCTTGTCTCTGGCGAAATTGCCAAATACTACGGCGACAAAGGGTTGCCGGACAATACCATCAATCTGGAACTGACCGGCACCACCGGTCAGTCGCTGGGGGCGTTTCTCAGTCCGGGGATCAGCATCCGCATCAACGGTGCGGGCAACGACTACATCGGCAAAGGGATGGCCGGCGGCCGGATTGTGATCACCTCCAGGTACGGCTCCGAACAGTTCTCCCTGGGGGGCAATACCTGCCTTTACGGTGCCACCGGCGGCAAACTCTACGTTGCCGGCCAGGTGGGTGAGCGGTTTGCGGTACGCAATTCCGGAGCGGTCGCCATCGTCGAAGGGACCGGAGACCATCCGTGCGAATACATGACTGGCGGGGTTGTGGTGATCCTTGGCAAGACCGGCGTGAACTTCGGCGCCGGTATGACTGGCGGAGTGGCGTTTGTCCTCGATGAGGCACATGAGTTTGTCGAAAACGTCAACACGGAACTGGTCGAAGCCCGTCGCATTGACACCGACGACACCGACATCGAACGCTATTACTTGAAAAAGCTGCTCAAGGACTATTACCATGAAACCCAAAGCGCCAAAGCCAAGGAGATCCTGGATGATTTCCGGGTCAAGATTCGCGATTTTTGGATGGTGCGCCCCAAAGATATGAAAAGTCCGTTGAAGATAGAGGAGGGAGAATAAGATGCAAGGTTTTTTTGAACTTGATCGAGAAGATGCCAAAAAACGGGACGTCGTTGTCCGGATCAAAGACTACGATGAGATCTATGAGGTCTTTCGCCCGAAAAAAGCGGCACGTCAGGCCGAACGCTGCGTCCAGTGCGGTGATCCCTACTGTCACAGTGACAACGGCTGCCCCCTGCACAACTTTATCCCCCACTGGCTCAAGGCTACGGCGGATCGTGACATAGAATTTGCCTTCAAACTCTCCAACGAATCATCGCCGTTTCCGGAGGTCATGGGGCGCGTCTGCCCGCATGATCGTCTCTGCGAAGGGGCCTGTACCCTGAACGACGGGCACGGAGCGATCACCATCGGTTCGGTTGAGACGTTTATCAGTGAAGAGGGCTTCAAACAGGGCTTAACGCTCGACTTTCCCACCGAAAAGATCGGCAAGAGCGTTGCCGTCATCGGTGCCGGTCCGGCTGGTCTCTCGGCGGCGACCTTCCTGGCGCGAGAGGGGGTTGATGTGGAGGTGTTTGATCGGAACAATCGTGCCGGGGGACTGCTCACCTACGGCATACCGGGATTCAAACTCAACAAAAACATCATTGCCCGTCGTGTCGATATGCTCAAAGAGGCTGGCGTGGTATTCCACCAAAACACCGAAGTGGGTACCGACATTGCTTTTGATACCCTGCTGGAGAAGTTCGATGCGCTCTTCATCGGTACCGGGGCGACCAAAGGCCGCAAAGCCGGGATCAACGGTGAAGAGGCCGTCGGGGTGCACCTGGCAATGGATTTTCTCACCTCTGTCCAGAAGAAGCTCTTCGATGAGCCGTGTGAGAATCCGATCGATGTTCGCGAAAAACGGGTGGCCGTTATCGGTGGCGGGGATACGGCGATGGACTGCGTCCGAACCTCGTTGAGGGAGCAAGCCCGGAGTGTGACCTGCTATTATCGACGCGATGCCCATGGGATGCCGGGAAGCCGCAAGGAATACATCAACGCCAAAGAGGAGGGGGTTGATTTTGAGTTCTACTCCGCCCCCAGACAGATCCTCAAAAACGAAAAAGGGGAAGTGGTCGGCATCGAGATGGTCAAGACCCGTTTGGGTGATCCCGATGCCAATGGTCGCCAGCGGGTCGAAGAGGTTCCCGGAAGTACTTTTACCGTCGAGGCCGACATCGTGATCTTCGCGTTGGGATTTGATACGGTGGAGTATCCCTTTTTCGCGTCCAACGGTATCGAGACGGACAAATGGGGCGGCGTCCTGGTGGACGACCGTTTTCAGACAACCCAGCCGGGTGTCTATGCCGGAGGGGATTGTCATCGGGGCGCGGATCTGGTTGTCACCGCTGCCTATGATGGACGTGAGGCTGCTCGAGCGATTGTTGATTCGTTTTTGGGGGAGTGATGCACCCTTTTTTGTATGCGTGCCTTGAGGCCAACCGCGCGATAGCACGCAGCATACACGGCGGGCTGAGCGATGCCCAGCGCCACAAAAGTCTCAAGGGGGCTGGCGGCGATATCAGCAGCGGGATCGATCTGGAGGCCGAAGCGCTCTTTATTGAGCATCTGCATCCGTTTGGTCAGATCCATTCGGAGGAGTCCGGTATGATCGGAGAGGGGAGCCATACGATCATCCTCGACCCGATCGACGGCAGCAGCAACATTCTCAGCGATTTTCCCTATTACGGCACTTCAGCAGCTTTGATGGATCCGGACGGAGAGACCGTTGCTGCGTGTGTGTGCAATCTTGCTGCCGGAGAGATTTTTTTCAAAACACCCGATGTCCCGGCACTCCACGGCAATCTTCTGTCGGATGATTTTGTACCTTATCTCCCCACCGGTACTCCTGAGATCGGCATTTTTGAGCGTGCCTATGCCCACCCGGATATCGTCCGCTCTCTTGGGGAACACGGCCTCAAATTTCGTGCGCCCGGTGCGGTAGCCCTCTCTCTTATATACAGCCTCCGAGCACGCTATTTTCTCTATGTCGGGCAGTACCGCGCGTACGATTTCGCAGCAGGGTTGGCGTTTTTGGAGGGGATGGAAGTGGAAGCGAATGGAGACCATGTGGTGGTGGCGCATGACAGAGAGATACTCATGTGGATCGAATCGATTATTGATCAGAAATAGCCGAACATATGAAGAGTAGAAAGAATGTCAAAAAGATTGCCATTCATTAACAATTAAGTATAAAAAGCTAAAATACCTTCTCTTATCATACGATGAATTTGGGGAGAAAAAATGAAACAATTTATACGACTTATGATGGCAGCTACCCTGTCACTTTTTTTTGTGGCCTGTGCCAATAAAGAAACGGCCCCTTCTGATCCAGTTGATCACAACAGTACGTCTGACCAGCAGGAGACTACACCCGTAGATACGCCTGTGGCACACAATATTGCATTGACCCTTCAAGAAGATCATTCCATAGAAGTTCACTTGATTCAGAATTCGGAAAAAGATCTATACTATCAAATCGTGACGCAACCTTCTCATGGAGAGTTGGTCGATCAGAAGTATACACCGTACGCTGACTATTATGGAAAAGATTCTTTCGCGTATAAAATATGCAATGTTCAGAAGAACTGTTCTGCGGAAGCAACCGTTACGCTGACGATTCTCAATACCCAAAATCCTGATCTCTCGAAATCTTCAGTTCTGTTTATAGCCGATGCGAAGCACGCTTTTGAGCCCTGGATCACGGATGGCGTGGATGCGATGATGCTCAAAGATACCAACACAGAACCAGCAGGTTCTTTTCTCTCACAAAACATGGCTCTCAAAGTAGGGGATCGTCTTTTATTCGTAGCGGAGACGGGGAAATATGAGTCATCACTCTGGAGCAGTGATGGCACTGCCAATGGGACAAAAAAGATCAAAGATATCCCCATCCATTCCTACCAGCATTTTGTCAGGAGTAATGATCTGTTGCTCATCCCCCTTAGCAACGGCAGCCTCTGGCGAAGCGATGGCACTCCCGATGGCACTTACGTGCTCAAGTCGTTTGAGGCAGGGAGCTGGTACGTAGAGTTGGATGACGATGAACATATTTATTTCGTCTCAGGCGGTAAAGCATGGGATAGTGATGGCACCAAAGAGGGTACCCATTTTTTGGACATCGGTATAGATGAAAAGATCAGGCGTGTGATCCCGGTTGGATCCAAACTCTACATTATAACGCAGGATGCTCTTTGGGTTTCGGACAAAAAAGGTACGAACGTTACTAAGCTGATCGAGGGGCGTAATTTTGATCGGCCGAGTGGTTTCAAGTCGGTCAATGAGACGCTTTTTTTTGCGACGCACTACGGACAGAATCTTTGGAGCTCTCAGGGAACACCGGGAACAACACGAAAAATCCTTGAGAACGTCTCGCGTATTTCGTCGCGTGGAACATTTCATGATAAATATTATTTTGTGGCCAAAACAGACAGCAATGGAAGTGAAATGTGGCACAGTGACGGCACGGCTGAGGGGACATTGATGCTGATCGATCTCAATCCGGGATCGGGGTATGGACTGGATTATGGAAGTGGTTTTAGCGTGGTTGGGGATGCATTCTATTTTATCGGCAGCGATGCGAGTAAAAAGAGGGTACTTTTCGAAAGCAACGGCACGGCGGCGGGGACCAAGAGAGTCTCTTCCATGGAGAACAAAACATGGTCAGAGTACATGAGATCGGATGGAAGTGGAAGCCTGTATGTCTCTCAAGGCGCCAATGCCAATGTGCTTTGGCGCTACGATACGAATACAGGAGAGGCGATACAGATCTCTGAGAGTTTTGGGCGTTTTCATCCTGCAGCCTTGGCGCAGATTGGCGAGCAGATGCTCTTTCGGGGGTACGATGAGGGACATGGTTTTGAACTCTGGAGTACCGATGGAAGCGAGTTGAGCGCCACGCTTCTCAAGGACATACAAACATCCACGGCATCTGCTACTTATGGTGCCCAGTATCAGCCGATCCTGCAGACGGGGAGTTATCATCTCTTCCGAACCGATATCGGGACATGGAGTACGAATGGTACGAAAGAAGGAACCCAAAATCTGATGCCCAAGCCCAAAACGTTTACGACCATAAGTACAGATTTTGTTCCTTATAACGGAAAACTCTATTTTGCGTCCAGTGATGAAAACAAAACAAACGGTTTCTTCGTCAGTGATGGCACCAAATCAGGAACGCGCAGAGTCACTTCTCAGCATATCTATCCTCGGGGACTGGTCGTGTGCGATAAACATTTCTATTTTTCTGCTACAGGATCGGGGGGCGAAGGAACTGAGATCTGGGTCAGTGACGGTACAGACTCCGGTACCAAGGTACTCAAAGATATTAGAGAAGGACAAAATAGTAGCAT
>CAYSQV010000102.1:0-5101 GCA_964433295.1 uncultured Nitratifractor sp.
TTTGGTCAGGCAGAAGGTTGGCGGTGACCGATGTGATCCCTTTGCCTCCGCTGGCGAGGATCGGAAAATCGATCGCGTCATCCCCGCTGAAGACATAGAGATCGGGGACTTTCATCAGCAGCTCGACGGTCCGCTCGATCGATCCGGTGGCCTCTTTGATGCCGTAGATGTTGGGGACGTCGTCGTAGAGCCGCTTGACCGTGTCGGGGAGGATGTCGACGCCGGTGCGGCCGGGGACGTTGTAGAGCATGAACGGCACATCCACCGCTTCGGCGATCGCTTTGTAGTGCTGGTAGAGCCCCTCCTGGGAGGGTTTGTTGTAGTACGGACTGACCGAAAAGAGGGCATCGACCCCGCATTTCTCGGCGTGGCGGGCGATGTCGATCGCTTCGTGGGTGGCGTTGGAGCCGGCTCCGGCGAGGACCTTCGTCTCAGTCCCTTTGCACACCTCGACGGCGATCTCGATGCACCGTTTGTGTTCGTCGTGGCTCAGCGTCGCGCTCTCGCCGGTGGTGCCCACAGGGCACACAGCATCCATGCCGTGGGCGATTTGGCGTACGATCAGGTCGGCATAGGTGGCTTCATCGAGTTGACCGTTTTTCAGCGGGGTGATCAGCGCCGTGGTGGCGCCGGTGATGTAGGTGCTCATCAACTTTTCCTTAGTATCAGTGTGGTGGCATGGGCATGATCGAAGTAGCGCCGGGCAACGTTACGGATCGTTTCGGGTGTTATTCTATCCAAATTTGCCTCATAATTGAGTAGCGGCTCCAAATTGCCGCGGATCAGATAACCGCCGTACAGATCGGCCAGTGAGGAGGCGTTCTCAAGCAGGTGGACAAATTCACGGCGGGTGTTGATCTTGATTTTGGCCAGCTCGTCGGAGGTGATTGTCTGTGCTTTGAGACGGTCGATCTCTTCGCGCAAGATTGACTCCAGTTCTTCCGCAGAAACATCGGGATTGCCCATTGCAAGGAAGAGAAAAAGACCGGGATCTTTGAGCTCCATGTTGTAGGCGTAGGCCTCGTGGGCTTTCTGGGTGTGGATCATTGCTTTGTGCAGACGGCTGCTCCTGCCGGAGCTGAGGACCTCGGAGAGAATCGAGAGGGCAAGCTGGTCTTCGTGGTGAAAATCGGGGATATCGTAGGCGATGGCGACGGTATCGGTATGGTTGTTTTGGCGACGAATTTCTGCCCGGCGGCTGCCATCGCGTTCGGGCTCGGCCGGCCGGTGGGAGAGCAGTGGAGTGCACGGGTCATCCGGGGGCGGCATGATGGTGCCGAAATGTTTTTCGACTTTTGAAAAAACCTCGTCGGGGAGGATGTCCCCGGCGACGACGACGATGGCGTTGTCCGGGCGGTAGAAGCGGTGGTGGAACGCGCGGATATCCTCGATGGTCCAGCTGAGGATATCGTGCATGAACCCGATGGGGGTCCAGTGGTAGCTGTGGGCAGTGTAGTGCTCATTAAAAAGGCGAAAATAGAGGTAACCCACGGGGTTGTTGTCGGTGCGCCAGCGGCGCTCTTCGGCGACGACATCGCGCTCTTTCTGGAACTCCTCATCGGTGAGGTTGAGATTGCTCATCAGCTCGGCGAAGAGCTCCAAAGAGGTCTCCAGATTGCGGCTGGCCGATTTGATGTAGTAGTGGGTGTAGTCAAACCCGGTCGAGGCGTTGTTGACCCCGCCGTGGCGTTTGACGATCTCGTCAAATTCCCCCTCGGCCAGATTTTTGGTCGATTTGAAGTTCATGTGCTCGAGCATATGAGCAATACCGCTTTTGCCCATCACCTCGTCCCGGCTGCCGACATTGTAGAACACATCGGTGGAGATCACTCCGGACCCGTTGGTCATGGGGATCACAACAACGCGCAGGCCGTTGGAGAGGGTGTGTTCATGGTGTTGTGGGAGGGTACTCAATGGTTTTTCCTTGGAAAAATTTGGAGTATTATACCCAAAAGTAGTGAGCAGATGGCAGTGAGGAATTAGGAATTAGGAATTGGGAATGGGTGTGATGGGTTTGAATGGTATTGGATGGTGATGCGTAGGGGCGGATTCCATATCCGCCCTTGATGAACAGATGGCAGTGAGGAATGAGGAATGAGGAGTTTTTGATCTGGCGCGTAGGTCGTAATCGACGATTACGACAATCCCACATGATGCATCATGGATGATGGTTTTTGTCATGGGGCAATGGGTGTGGGAAATATCACGGATGGAATAATCGTGGACGTGGATTAAATATCTATCGTCGCAATCAACGATTGCGACCTACGCGATGTCTCCCAATCGTATCCAATCCTGCGGCCGCAGGCGACCAATAACACAAAAGCGATGCCGTGCGCATTACGCGCCGCAGGCGCAAATAGCCAATATGCCATGACCAATGCTTCCATTACTGTCTTATGTCCGCGCCGATCGCTTCGGAGATGTGGTTGAAGCCGTCGGCTTTGATGAGGCGGATGAGTTCCTGATTGATGTCGCGGGCGAGGGTGGGGCCGCGGTAGATGAGGCCGGTGTAGACCTGCACGAGGCTGGCGCCGCTGCGGATGCGGCGGTAGGCTTCGGCGGCGGAGTCGATGCCGCCGACGCTGATGAGCAGTGTTTGGCCGTAAAGTTCCTCAGCGATGGCGCGAAAGAGGGTGAAGGACTTCTCCCGCAGCGGCCGGCCGCTGATGCCGCCGATGGAGCGGGGGTGGGGGACGAGGGAGTAGTCGACGGTGGTGTTGGTGGCGATGATACCGGCCGCTCCGGCGTCCACGGCGGTGCGGCACAGCGCGATAGCCTGATCGGGCGCCATGTCGGGGGCGATCTTGAGCAGGATGGGGCGGTCGGTGATGGCGCGGCCGATGCGGAACACCTCGCGGATGAAGGCCTCGTTCTGCAGATCACGCAGGCCGGGGGTGTTGGGGGAGGAGATGTTGATGACGATGTAAGTGCCGTAGTCCTTGAACGCCTTGAAAAGGGTCTCATAGTCCCGGAGCGCTTCGTTCTCTGGGGTGGCTTTGTTCTTGCCGATGTTGATGCCCACGGGGTAGTCGAAGAAGCGTGTTCTTTTGAGCTGCTTGATCATGTGCCATGAGCCTTTGTTGTTGAAGCCCATGGTGTTCTGGATAGCCGCTTCGTCGAGGTGGCGGAAGAGGCGGGGTTTGGGGTTGCCCGGCTGGGGCCGCGGGGTGACGGTGCCGATTTCGGTGAAGCCAAAGCCGAGCGCGGGCATGGCGGTGATGTAGTCGCCGTCTTTGTCGAAGCCCGCGGCCAGCCCTACCGGATTGGCAAAGGTGCGGCCGAAGATCCGCTGGCGCAGTACCGGATGATCGATGTAGGTTCGTGCTGCGAAAAAGCGCATAAGCGGCGGGAGCGCCCCTGCGGTCCGCAGGGCGAGTCCTCCGAGGGTGTGGGCGGTCTCCGGGGCGAGTTTGAAGAGCAGTTTTTTAAGCGTCGTGTAGTCGATCAGTGCCATATATCCCTCCTGCGAAAGTGGAGGGATTATAGCCAAAAACAGCTGTCAGTCGTACACATCGTCCATGTTGAAATCGTACATAGGCGGGTCGACCTTGACGCTGTTGAGGTCATTGGGGTCTACCTGGTGTTCGGAGAGGTTGTAGTCGTCTCCCTTGAGGAACGTTTGGGTACGGGCGAAGTTCTCTTCCCGCTTGATCTGTTCCTGGACGTGCTTCTCAAGCTGGACTTTGTCAACGGTGACCGTCGCGTTGTCCGCGGCGAATAGCGCGAAAGGGAGCAAAAAGAGATAGAGGGCTTTTTTCATTTGTCTGCCTTATGCCTTTGTTTTGTTTGGCAAATATTATACCACATTTATATAATGGACTCTCATCTTATTGACTTGAGCTGTTATTTTTGGTAGTTATAGTTTGACAGACCAGTATGTCGAAAGGATATGGATGATTGAAATGACACTTGGGAAGATGCGCGATTCGTCGGTTCTGCTTACGGCAAAAGAGGTATTGCATATCGTAAACGGTCGCAAGAAAGAGGAGGTGGGATATTTTGTCCCGGCTGCTTTAGGGGAAGAGTTCGAAGCCTTTTTGCAGCAGACCGGAGAGCGTCGGAAGCGTATGCTCCTGGATCGGATCGCCCGTGCCCAGCGTGAAGATCCGGTCGGTGACGGTGCGGTGGGGGATCATCTTGGAGCGGGGTGAGATCTGGCTGGTCAACGGCGGGGAGATGGGCAAACTGCGTCCGGCGATCGTGATGAGTGAGGGGGAAGCCAACGCGCGGCTTGATACCTGTATCGTGATCCCGCTTTCAACCGTGATCGTGCCGGATGCGCTGCCGTATCGCTATACGATCACACGACGTGAGAAACTCCGCTACGACAGCGATGCCTGCATCAATGCGATACGGGCCCTCTCCAAACACCGCCTCAAAACCCTGCTTGGCAGGCTGAACGCGGAGGAGCTCGCTATCGTTGCTGAGGGGATCTGTGCGGTGACCGGCGGAGCGTTTTAGCCCGGCCTGCTGCACATTCCGGAGTCACTCCACCCGCAGCGCGCTGGGGCTCTCCAGCTCCATCACCTTCCACGGCAGCCCCTGGGCGTTGAGCTCTTCCATGAACGGATCGGGGTCGAACTCCTCCATGTTGTGGACCCCCTCTTTGTGCCACTTTTTCTCCAGCATCAGTTTCGCGCCGATCATCGCGGGTACACCGGTGGTGTAGCTGACCGCCTGGCTCATCACTTCGGCGTAGCACTGTTCGTGGTCGCTCACCTGATAGATGTAGACGGTGCGGGCTTTGCCCTCCTTGATACCGTGGGCGACGATGCCGATATTGGTCTTGCCTTTGGTGCGCGCTCCAAGGCTCGCCGGATCCGGCAGGAGGGTCTTGAGGAATTCGATGGGGACGATCCGCTGCCCCTGATGCTCCACCGGCTCGATACCGAGCATACCGACATTCTCCAGCACCTCCATGTGGCGCAGGTAGCTTTCGCCAAAGGTCATGAAAAAGCGGATCCGTTTGAGGGTGGGGATGTTCTTGACAAGGCTCTCCATCTCTTCGTGGTAGAGCAGATAGCTGTCTTGGGGGCCGATCTCGGGGTAGTCCCATACCTGTTTGATCGCCATGGGGTCGGTCTCGATCCACTCGCCT
>CAYSQV010000103.1:0-5089 GCA_964433295.1 uncultured Nitratifractor sp.
TCCAGACTTGTCACCGACATCAATACCGTCGATCAGTTTATCGGCACGACGGTGAGCAAATTTGTCATCTCGATCCTGACACTTATGTTTACGGCGGTGGTGCTGCTGCTCATCCACTGGAAACTGGCGCTTTTTATCCTGGTAACCAATCCGATCGTGGTTTTTTTCACCGCCAAACTTGCCCGCAATGTCGGCAAGCTCAAACGGCAGGAAAACCGGGCGACCGAACTATTTCAATCGACCCTGAATGAGACGCTGGAGCTGTTCCATCAGGTGCGGGCGGCAGGCAAAGAGCGCTATTTTTTTGATCGGGTGGTGGCGCAGGCGCGTACCCTCAAGGATCGTTCAATCGCGTTTGGATACCGTTCGGATCGGGCGATGCGGGTATCATTCCTGGTGTTTCTCAGCGGCTACGAGGTGTTTCGTGCGGTGAGCATCTGGGTGGTGGCGTATAGCGATCTGAGTGTGGGGTTGATGCTGGCGATCTTTGGGTATTTGTGGATCATGATGACTCCCACTCAGGACATCATCGGGTTTCAGTATGCGCTGGCCAACGCCCGGGGAGCATGTGAGCGGATCAACGGGATTTTTGCCATGCGCCCCGAGCGGCGTGTCGCCTCCGGCGCCGATCCGTTCCGCGCAGAAGCCTCGGTCGCCGTGAAGACGCGTGCGCTCACATTCGGCTATGAAGAGGGAAAGAAGATATTAAAAAATATAAATATGGAGATCGCTCCGGCCGCCAAGGTGGCCATTGTCGGCCCCAGCGGCAGCGGGAAGACCACGCTGGCGAACATTCTGGCCGGATTCTACCCTCCGGTTGACGGAGAAGTGCTCTACGGCAACGTCCCCCATAGCCGGATCGATCCGGCTACCATTCGCCGGGGTGTGCACATGATTTTGCAACATCCGAAGCTCTTTAATGATACAATGCGTTTCAATCTCACGCTGGGGGATCCTTTTGGCGATGAGGTGATTGCGCGGGCCGTGAAGGTCGCGCAGCTGGACGGAGTGATCGCGCAGCTTTCCGACGGTCTGGAGACCCGGGTGGGCAAAGACGGCGTGCGCCTCAGCGGCGGCCAGCGCCAGCGCGTGGCGATCGCGCGGATGGTACTGCTCGATCCGGAGGTGGTGATCTTCGACGAGTCGACCTCGGCGCTTGATGTGCACACCGAAGCGAAACTTTTTGCCGATCTGCACGCCTATCTGGTCCCCAAAACGGTCATCACGATCGCCCACCGTCTCAGCACGATTGAGCGCTCCGAATATATCTATGTGCTGGAAGAGGGGGCGCTGGTCGATCACGGCACTCCCGAGGCGTTGATGGCCAAAGACGAAGGGTATTTTGCCCGGATGATCTAAGCAAAGCATCGGGCAATGGACAACGAAAGGACAACATGGATATTTTTCAGGCGATCATGATCGGGATCATCGAAGGGTTCACCGAGTTTTTGCCGATCTCATCGACGGGACACATGATCGTCGCTTCGCAGTTTTTGGGGATCCCGGAGAGTGAGCTGGTCAAGGCCTACGAGGTGATCATCCAGTTTGCGGCCATTCTGGCCGTGATGCTGATCTACCGGGACAAACTCACTCCCCGCCGGATCGATCTGTGGCAGAAGCTCATCGTGGCTTTTGTGCCGTTGGGGATCGTGGGATTTCTGCTGCGTCATCAGATCAAGGCGCTTTTCAGCGTATCGGTGGTGGCGTGGATGTTTATCATCGGCGGGGCGGTCTTTTTGATCGTAGAGTATTTTTACCGGGAGGAAAAAGCCCACACCGCCTCGATCGAGGATGTCAGCTGGCAACAGGCGATTTGGATCGGGATTGCGCAGGTGGCCTCCCTGATCCCGGGTACCTCCCGGGCGGGAGCCACGATCATCGGTGGACTGCTGGCGGGGCTCGATCGCAAAGTGGCGGCGGAGTTTTCGTTTCTCCTTGCCATTCCGGTGATGGCGGCAGTCAGCGGCTACGACCTGCTCAAGCACTACCATGAGTTCGCCCACGCCAACTGGCCGGCGTTTGCGGTCGGATTTGTTGTCGCGTTTGCGGTGGCGTGGCTGACGATCAAGCTTTTTATCGCCTTTTTGTCCCGGTTTACATTCGTGCCGTTTGGGATCTATCGGATCGTGTTCGGAGTGATCCTGCTGGTGATGGCGAATTAAAATCCCGCAGGGGCAGACCCGTGTGTCTGCCTAAATGTGAACATTGAATTTATCGAGCCGCCTTCCGGGCGGTTTTATTAAGTTCAAATCACCCATAAGCTGCAACGTTGATTGCGGCAGGATCAATTTGGACATTCGCACAAAGGTAACACATGAAATTCAACGAATTTGACTTCCACCCTGATATTGCCAAAGGGGTACGCATTGCCGGCTTCAAAGAGCCCAGCCCGATCCAAAAAGAGGTGATCCCTCTCATCATCGAGGGGCGGGACATCGTGGGGCAGGCCCATACCGGAACCGGCAAGACCGCTGCGTTTGGTCTGCCGATCCTGGACATGCTGGCCCAAAAAGAGATCGAGCGCGCCCTTGTGATCGTCCCGACCCGCGAGCTGGCGACCCAGGTGAGCGATGAACTCTATCATCTGGGACGTTTTGCAGGGATTCGCACGCTGACCGTGTATGGCGGTGTGGGGTACGGTCGGCAGATCGCGCTGATCCACAAAGGCACCCAGGTCATCGTTGCCACCCCCGGCCGTCTCAAAGACCTCTACAAAAAAGGCAAGATCGATGTCCTCAGTCCCGAAGTGGTGGTGCTCGATGAGGCGGACGAGATGCTGGACATGGGCTTTTTGGATGACATCAAAGAGATCTTCGAGTACATCCCCCAAAACCGCCAGACGCTGCTCTTTTCGGCCACGATGCCAGAACCCATCAAGCAGCTGGCCGATCAGATCCTTTATGAGCCTGAGTTCATCTCTGTCGTGGGCGAAGAGGCGACGACCAACAACGTCATCGACCAGCGTTACTATGTCATCAACGAGGCCCAGCGTGATGAGGCGATCGTCAAACTGCTCGGAGCAGAGTCGTACAACAAATGCCTGATCTTCTGCCGGATGAAACGGGAAGTGGATCGGGTCGCCGAGCTGTTGCAGGAGCGGGGGTTTGATGCGGCAGGTCTCCACGGGGACATGGAACAGATCGACCGCGATGCGGTGGTCAAAGCGTTTCGTCGGCGCGAGACCCGTATCCTGGTGGCGACCGATGTGGCAGCCCGTGGGCTCGATGTCAAGGATGTCACCCATGTCTTCAACTACCACATTCCGTTTGACCCCCAGAGCTATGTGCACCGTATCGGCCGCACCGGACGCGCGGGCAAGGCCGGGCAGGCGATCACCCTGGTGAGCACCGAGGAGTTTCGCGAACTCATGCGAATCCGCAAAGAGGTCGGAGCCGATATGCGGCTGGAGACCATCACCGGTGAGGGGGGTGTCGATGAGAATACGATCCGATTTGTCCTTGAAGCCCTCGAGGAGACGGCGATCCACCCCGAGATCGATCGGGTACTGGCGGCCCTGGCCCATCTCGATCAGGCCACCTTCATCAAAAAAGCCCTCTCCTACATGCTCGAGCAGGTGCAGACCGGCATAGGGGATCAGATCGGTTACGATCAGCACCACGTCGACGATCTCATGCGTAGCTATGAGGACGAACAGCGCCAGAGCAAAAGCAGCGGCGGGAAGAAACGCAAACGCCGGCGGTGATTTTGTGGTATAATCTGGATAAAAAAGGAGTGCCCATGACGGCTGTGAGAGAATACGTCACCGTACGCGATCGGCAAATATCGGTTTCGCTCCCCGCGTCGTTCGAGGCGACGGAAGTAGAGGTGATCGTCCTCCCCCCGCATGCCGGATGAGGATCTTTCCTTCCTTGAAGAAGCCATTGATGAAGGACTGGCGTCGGGATTAAGCCCTCGATCCCACCGCCAGATCGTTCAGTCACTCAAAGAGAAGTATGCATAGCATTCGCTATACCGTACAGGCAGAAATCGATCTGGAGGAGATACGTATCCTTCGTATTTTTCATCATCGTGTTGATTATGCGATGCAAATGTAAGGAAACATTTGATGGACTTTTCCTTCTATGGTCATCCTATTCCGCCCAAAGAGGCCACCGGTGATCTGCGCGAGATATACAACCGTATCGATGCGATGCTCGGCAGTGTGGCACCCCACATCCAGATCCACGCCACCCACATGCCCGAAACGATGGAAAGCTACATCCAGACGATGCAGATGACCCGCACTCACCCTCAGATTCCGCTGGCGTGGTTCGCGCTTCTTCGGCTCTCGGTTGCCCGGCGTGAGGATTTCCCCTATTGCCGCACGCTCAATGAGACGATGCTGCGCGGCATGGGGTATGACGATGCGGCGTTGGAGGCTTTTTTCGCCGGAGATACCGATGCTCCGCTCGATGCCCCGCTGCGCCTGCTGGCCGACAAAGCCCTCAAGAGTATCTACAACTCTTCCCGGTTTGACCGGCGTGACTTTAATGCGTTGTATGCCGCAGGCTTCTCGGACAAGACGATCTACGAATCGATCGAATACGCCACCTGGTTCAGCGGCGTGGCACGCAAACTGAATGTCTATCGGGTGAAAGAGACCGATTCGGAGAGAGAAGTTTTTTGAGTCATTGATAGCTCTTATCACTAATTGATGCGAGCAACATAGTCGTAACATCTAAAAAACAAAAAAGACCCCAACAATTTTGCAATTTTAAGCACATCTAAGAAAAAACTGTTCTACAATTGAGGTGCCAAAATTTGTGTGACTCAAAGGTGCGATCAATGGAGATCAATTTGGTAGCCGAAGGGCTGAAATTTATGGTGCTGGGGATGGGTGTGGTGTTTGTTTTCCTGGTGCTGCTGGTGCAGATGATGAAATGGCAGGCGGCGATCATCGCCCGCTTTTTCCCGCCCAAAACACCTCCGACGCCTGTCTACACGCCGGCGGCAGATGAAGAGGAGTCGGCACGGGTGGCAGCGATCATTGCGGCTGTCAGTGAATACCGCGCACAGCGAACCAAAGGATAGATCATGGCAAAAAAATACATCGATGTGATGGACACAAGTTTCAGGGATGGATTCCAGT
>CAYSQV010000104.1:0-5056 GCA_964433295.1 uncultured Nitratifractor sp.
AAGGGCACAACCTGTATAATAGACCTTCCCATTGAACGATAAATATATTCCCAAATATTGACAGAACCCCGATTATATGAATATAAAACTTCTTTTAAGGAGGTCAGGATGGAGCAAAAGGAGATAGACTTAATCAACAAGTTGATAAATAAAGACCAGGAATTGAAAAAATTATGGGAAGAACATTTAGAATTAGAGGAAAAAATAGAAGAATATAATAAAAGGGTTTATTTAACACCAGAAGAGGAGTTGGAAAAAAATAGGTTAAAAAAGATTAAACTAGCTGGTAAAGACAAAATTCTTGCCATTTTAAAAAAATATAAAAAGGAAATGGGAATATGAAACTAACAGGAGCACAAATACTTATTGAAAGTTTGCTTAAGGAACAAGTAGAAGTTATTTTTGGTTTGCCTGGAGGGGCTATTATAGATGTTTATGATAGGCTTTATGATTCTCCTATTCGGCATATTTTAGTTCGGCATGAACAAGGGGCTGTGCATATGGCTGATGGTTATGCCAGGGCCACAGGTAAAGTAGGTGTGGCCATGGTAACTTCTGGTCCTGGAGCAACAAATACCGTTACTGGCATTGCTACTGCTTATATGGATTCTATTCCTATTGTGGTTATTTCAGGACAAGTGCCTACCAAGCTGATTGGAAATGACGCCTTTCAGGAAGCAGATGTGGTAGGAATTACTCGTCCTTGCACTAAACATAATTATTTAGTCAAAGATGTAAAAGACCTTGCTCGGATTGTAAAGGAGGCTTTTTATATTGCTAAATCCGGTCGTCCCGGTCCTGTTTTGATTGATTTACCAAAAGATATCCAACAGGCGAAGACAGAGTTCCAATATCCAGAAAATCTGAATTTGCCAGGTTACAAACCTACCTATTATGCCAATATTAAACAAATTAAAAAGGCAGCTCAACTCCTGGCAAAGGCGAAAAAACCAGTAATTTATGCAGGTGGAGGGGTAATCTATTCTGATGGTGCTTCTGAAGAATTGCAGAAACTGGCTAAAACTTATTTTATGCCTGTGACCAATACACTTATGGGGTTAGGAAGTTTTCCAGGAGAAGACCCATTATGGTTAGGTATGTTGGGTATGCATGGCACATATAGGGCAAATATGGCTATTTCTACCTGTGATGTTATATTGGCTGTGGGAGCCAGATTTGACGATAGAGTTACTGGAAAATTAGAGGAGTTTGCCCCTGAAGCCAAAATCATTCATATAGATATAGACCCTGCCTCTATTAGCAAAAATGTCTCTGTGGACATCCCTATTGTTGGTGATTGTTATGATGCCTTAAAAAAGCTATCTAAGGCTCTTAGTCAAATTGACCAGGATATAGATTGGCAAAATAAACATCAAGATTGGCTAGAACAAATTAATACTTGGAAAGAGCGGGATGCTTTAGCTTATGAACAATCTCCTGATGGTCCTATTAAACCCCAATTTGTGATAGAAAAACTTTATGAAATTACTAAAGGAGAAGCAATTGTAGCTACTGAAGTAGGACAAAACCAGATGTGGGCTGCTCAATATTTTAAATTTAACCGTCCACGCACCCTTCTTACCTCTGGCGGATTGGGCACGATGGGATATGGTTTCCCAGCAGCTATTGGTGCTCAGGTAGCCTTTCCTGATAAATTAGTTCTGGATATTGCAGGAGATGGAAGTATTCAGATGAATATTCAAGAATTAGCTACAGCCGTGGGCAATCATCTTCCAATAAAGGTGGCTATTTTAAATAATGGTTATCTAGGAATGGTGAGACAGTGGCAACAATTGTTTTATAAAAGGCGATATGCTCAAACCTCTTTAGAACATTCTCCTGATTTTGTTAAACTAGCTGAGGCTTATGGAGCTGTTGGTTTGAGAGCTACCAAGCCTCAAGAGGTTGAAGAGGTAATTAAAAAAGCATTGAACACAAATGCAACTGTATTTATGGATTTTATTATTGAACCAGAAGAAAATGTATATCCCATGGTGCCAGCAGGAGCACCTATTACAAAAATGCTTTTAGGTGGAACAGTTTTAGTCTAAATTAAAAAGAGGGGAAAAATGAAACATACTCTTTCCTTGTTAGTGGAGAATCAACCCGGAGTACTTTCGCGAGTAGCAGGGCTATTTAGTGGACGAGGATTCAATATAGAAAGTTTATGTGTGGCCGAAACCCTTGATCCTCAAATCTCAAGAATTACCTTGGTAACGGCAGGAGATGAACAGATTATTGAACAGATAAAGAAGCAGTTAAACAAGCTTATTAATGTAGTTAAAGTAATAGACCTTTCAGAAATAGAGTCTGTAGAAAGAGAGATGGCCTTAATTAAGGTAAAAGCAGCTCCCCAAAATAGAGCCGAAATTCTGAGGATAATGGAAATTTTTCGAGGGAAGATTGTAGATGTAAGTCCGCTTTATTATACTATAGAGATCACAGGTGATGCCAAAAAGCTAGAGGCCTTTATTGAACTCATGCGCCATTTCAAAATCAAAGAAATTGCGCGCACAGGCACAGTAGCTTTGCCTAGAGCAAAAAAATCCTAAAAGAAAGGAGAGATAGATGAAGGTTTATTATGATACGGATGTGGACTTGGATGTTTTGAAAGACACGGCCATTGCGGTTATTGGCTATGGTAGTCAAGGACATGCTCATGCCCTAAATTTGAGGGAGAGTGGTTTAAATGTGATTGTAGGGCAGAGGCCAGGGGGGCCTAATTATCAAAAAGCTTTAGAACAGGGTTTTAAACCAGTTTCTGCAGCAGAAGCGGCCAAAGAGGCCCAATTGATTGCTATACTTACCCAGGATCAAACTCAGCCTGAACTTTATAAAAAGGAAATAGAGCCCAATTTAAAAGAGGGGAAAGCCCTTCTTTTTGCCCATGGTTTTAATATCCACTTTAACCAAATAATACCTCCAGCTTATGTAGATGTGATTATGGTTGCGCCTAAAGGTCCAGGACACCTGGTGCGCCGCATGTATGAAAAGGGTGCTGGGGTGCCAGCTTTAGTGGCTGTTCACCAAGATGCTTCTGGTAAGGCAAAAGAGCGGGCATTGGCCTATGCTAAGGGTATTGGAGCAACCCGTGCAGGGGTATTGGAGACTACTTTTAAAGAGGAAACAGAGACAGATTTATTTGGTGAACAAGTGGCATTATGTGGAGGTATAACCAGTTTAATGCAAACAGCCTTTGAAACTTTAGTAGAAGCAGGTTACCAACCAGAAATTGCCTATTTTGAGTGTATCCATGAAATGAAACTTATTATTGATTTAATCTATGAAGGTGGTTTTAAACACATGCGTTATTCAATTAGTGATACCGCTGAGTATGGCGATTATACCAGAGGCCCCAGGGTTATAAATGAAAACACCCGTCAGGAGATGAAAAAAATCCTTAAGGATATCCAAACCGGCGTTTTTGCCAGGGAATGGATTTTAGAAAATAAGGCAGGAAGACCTGTATTTAATGCCTTAAAACGCAAAGCAGAGGAGCATTTATTAGAAAAGGTAGGCGCTAAATTGCGGAATATGATGTCCTGGCTAAAGGAGAATAACTAACTTTATGCATAAAGCAGGCTGGCCTTTAGTAATAAGTGTAGGAATAGTATCTTTTTTTCTTTTTTTATGGCGATGGTATATAGTAGCTATAGGAGGAGGAATCTTAACTGCTTTCTTGGCATATTTTTTTAGAGACCCTGAAAGAAATATAACTGAAGATGAAAAGGCCATAGTTTCTCCGGCAGATGGCCAGGTGGTATTTTTGGGCTTATCCCCTTTGGGCAAAGATAAAATGAAGAAAGTAAGTATTTTTATGTCTTTATTTGATGTTCATGTTAATCGTGTTCCCTTTGATGGGGAAGTCAAAAAAATTGAATATAAAAAGGGTAAATTCTTACCTGCTTATAAAAAAGAAGCCAGCAATTGCAATGAATCCAACACTATTTTTTTTTCTACACCTACAGGAGAGACTTTTATAATAGTCCAAATTGCTGGTATATTGGCCCGACGAATTTTATGTAGTTTAAAATTGGGCCAATCAGTGAAAAAAGGTGAGAGACTGGGGATTATTTGTTTTGGTTCAAAAGTAGATTTATATCTCCCTAAAAATGCAGTTTTAAAACCCCTTTTAGGCAAAAAAGTAAAGGCAGGTGAAACTATTTTGGGGTATTGGTCATGAAAGAAAAAAAAGGAGTATACATTTTACCAAATATTCTCACTACTGCTACTTTACTTGCAGGTTTTTATGCCATAATTGCTTCACTAAATAATGATTGGAAAATGGCCGTTATTGCCATTATAATAGCAGGTTTTCTAGATGGTTTGGATGGAAGGATAGCTAGACTTACTGGCACGGTCAGCGGTTTTGGAATTGAATACGATTCTTTAGCAGACTTGGTGGCCTTTGGCGTAGCTCCTTCTATTCTTGTATTTAGTTATGCTCTAAAACCATTGGGAAGGTGGGGATGGTTGGCTGCTTTTCTCTATTTGGCATGTGGGGCATTGCGTTTGGCCCGCTTTAATACTCAAGTAAAAAATGCAAGTTTGCGTTACTTTATTGGTCTGCCTATTCCAGCCGCGGCTGGAGTGTTAGCCTTAAGTGTTGTCAATACTGCAGAGTATGGTTTTGTTGTGGAAAATACCCAATATTTTCTCCTGGGTCTCACTTATCTTCTATCATTTTTAATGGTAAGCACTTTCCATTATCAAAGTTTCAAAGATTGGGAATGGGTTAAACATAAGCCATTCCGGGCTTCAGTAGGAGCACTCCTAATTTTAGTAATCGTTATGAGTCACCCATTTTTGATTCTATGGTGTTTTTCAATCATTTACGCAGTTTCCGGTCCTGCTTTCTTTCTAGCCTATCTTACCAGAAGAGGAAAGCTAAAGATGCATCAGGAAGAAAGGAGTAAATCGGCATGACCATAACTGAAAAAATACTAGCCGCACATGCAGGATTAGATGTAGTGAGACCAGGACAAATTATAAAGGCTAAAGTGGATTTTGCCTTGGCTAATGATATTACTGCTCCTTTGGCCATTAAGGCCTTTAA
>CAYSQV010000105.1:0-5051 GCA_964433295.1 uncultured Nitratifractor sp.
CAAGGATTTTCTCGAGGAGAACGGACTGGACATGACACTCTACGATTGGAAGCACATGAGCAAGAGCACCGTCTACGAGCTGTTTGCCAAGAAGCATCCGGTCGACGCGATGGAGTGCAGCATCAACTACGCGTTTCGCGAAGGGCAGTACGCTTTTCGCTTCGGTTACATCAACAAGAGGGTGGTGGATTTTGAGTTTTCTGGACACTAAGGCACCGTTGATACTGTTGTACCGGGACATTCCCAGTCTGCCGGATGCGCCGCGTTATGATCTGATGCTTTCTCCCCAGTTTTATGTCATGAAACGTGAAGCGCTGCCGGTCAAATATCCGTTTCAGGCCAAAAAACTCGCCCCGTCGATCCTGGACGATCTGACCGGAGAGGGGACCTTCACCTACGAAGCGTTCCAGGAGGGCGACAACTGGGTATTTCTCGCCTACGACCTTCCCCGGTTGGCGGATTTTTTGGAGAGGAGAGGTGGGTCGATCGATCGGGTGCGCCGCATCTATTTTGCCGAGCAGGCCAAAGAGAAATTTCTTCCGCCGGTCGAGTTGAATGAGCGTGAAGTGCTGGCCCTGGTCAATGACACCGTTACCGTCGTCCCCCGACAGTTGATCAGCGAAACCGACGGTTTTTCTGTCTTTGATGAGTCGTTTCGTCCCGAGAAGCATTTCAACTTCAAGCGCAGCTACAACAGCGTTCTTGATACGCGAATGACCGTGGTGCTGGCCTCTTTGCTGGGGTTGCTGGGAGTGGCGTATGTCGCGGAAGGGTATCGCTATCGAAAAGCGCTCTCAGATGCCGATGCCAGACTGGAGACGCTGCTGGAAGCCAACCCGTCGCTGCGGGGTGCCTATGCGCGGGAGGCAATCCACAAAAAATACCAGGCGATCAACGCAGAGCAGCGCGCCATACGGGATCGACTCAAAGACATCAGTCATCTGACCGGCAAAGAGGTGCAGATCGATGCATTGTCGGTTGACACCAAAGGTTACCGCATGAGCCTCTCTCTGCCGGACAAGCCCAAGACCGTTGCCTCGCTCAAAGCGCTGGCTGCGGACGGAGGGCTGGAGCATCTCAAGATCGGTTCGGGCAAGCTGGAGACATGGGGGACTTTCCAATGATACGCAAATATCAGAACGAATGGATCCTCCTGCTGGCGCTGCTTGTGCTGCTTGGCGGGTTTTTGTATCAGCGGGGAATGCGCCACAAGCTGGAGGTTTCTCTCCTCCGCAGCCAAAACGCGGCGCGCCAGATCACCGAGGCCAAAGTGTGGCAAGAGGTCTGGTCGACCAAAGGACTCAAAACGCAGGTTGCATCCCTCAAAGAGACGGTACCTTCCGGCAAGGTCAAGACTTTTGAACAGGTCAAGAAGAAGCTGACGGCTGATTTTGTCGGCCTGAGCGGACAGGAACTCAATGAACTTGCGACCCGGATCGCCACGATCCCGGTCCGTATTCAGGAGTTTGCCGTGACGCGCACCGGAACGAAATACGATGTGAGGTGTACGTGCACATGGTAAAAAAAATCCTTCTTCTCGTCGTGCTCCTGCCGGTATTGCTGTGGATGATGGCGCCCAAAAAAGAGCTGCTCTATCTGCTGGAGAAACAGTTGGCATCGCAGGGGATCGTCCTCTCGGACGGGGTGGTTCGTCAGCAGCCTTTTGGGTTGACGATCGAGCATCCTGCGCTCTATTTCAAAGGGATCAAAATCGCGACCGCCAAAGAGATCTCCCTCTGGTCGGTACTGGTGTATACCCGCGGGACGATCGTGTCGATCGCTGTCGATCCCTCTTTGCAGGCATACGCACCCAAATCGATCGACCGGGTAGAGATCGTGCACACCGTTACGGCGCCAAAGACGGTCGCAGTGACGGTAACAGATCCCGTCCTGGCTGGAACAGGAGAGGTGGACATGGTCCGGCGCACGATCAAAATGCTTTTTCCAAATGTATCGGCCAAGAGCGCTTTGGCACGTTACCTGAAACACACCTCGGGAGGCTGGACGTATGAACAGCGTTTTTAATACCAAGCGCCTCGGATGGATCGCCTGGATTCTGGGTGCGGTTTTGGCAGTCAAGGTACTGTGGGTGGCTGCCGAGTGGTTGATCCCGTTGCCGGTCTCAGGTGTCGAACGGACCCAAAGCGATGTCAAGCACAGCCTCCACTACCGCTATCGCCTTGCTTCCAATGCCGAGATCAAAGCCCCGACCAAAACCGCCCCGACCAAAACCGCCCCCCCTCCCAAAGCTTCGCTTGACGGGTATCGTCTGGTCGGGATATACAGCCGGACCGGCTATGCGGTGGTAACGCTGGTGAAAGGGGGCAAAAGTTACGTCCTCTCCAGCGGCGAGAGCGGCGGGGATGTCGAGGGGTATCGTCTCATGGATGCCAATGTCTCTGAAGCGCATTTTGAGAAAGGGGATACAAAAGCAACCCTCAAGCTTTACGACAAAAAAGCCCCATCAGGAGCCGTGCCGCCCAAGGCGCAGGCCCTTGAGGTCCAGCCGTCTCCCAAACCCGAGGAGAAAAAAGAGGACGCCCCCATCGTGGAGGTCGGGGACACCAAAAGGATCGACCGGAATCTCATTCGTGAGTACAGCGAAAACCCGGAGAAGATCTGGAAAAACATCGGCCTGTATGAGGTCAAGAACGACGGCAAACTGGAAGGGTTCAAGGTCCGGTTTGTCCGCAAGGGGAGTCCCTTTGAGAAACTGGGCCTCAAACGGGGGGACGTCATCAAGTCGATCAACGGCGAACCGATCGTCGACTATGCCACCCCGATGCGGATGCTCAAGTCGGCCGATTCGATTGACGATTTGTCTCTGACCATCGAACGAAATCACGAAGAACAGGAGTTAAAATATGAAGTTAAATAGATTATTCAAAATCTTTGTCACCGTAGCGATGGTGGCGACCTTGAGCCTCTCTGCCGAAGAGACGGTCAATGTCAATATCCGCAACATGGGGGTGAAAGATTTTGTCCAGATGGTGGGGAAAATCCTGAAGAAGAACGTCCTCATCAATGGCGACCTCAAAGGCAAAATCAACTTCATCGCCACCGAGCCGATCAAGACAAGCTCTTTGTTGTCTCTGTCCAACTCGATCCTCGCCTCCAAAGGCTACGCACTGGTGGACAAGGGGGACTTCATGGAGGTGGTCAAAGCTTCCGAGGCAGCCGGTATGGGACTGGAGGTGAGTGACAGCGTCTCCGGCGGGACGATGAAAACCGTCCTTTTCCCGCTCAAGACCTCCAATGCTGCCGTGATTCGGGCAAAGATCCGTCCGCTGCTCCACAAAAACGCCAAAGTGGTCTCGTTCAAAAACAACAACGTCCTGGCCGTCACCGCCTACCCCCGTACGCTTCAGGCGATCAAAAAACTGATCGATTCGATCGAACATGCTGGACGCAAAGGCTCCACCATTATCCGGCTCAAAAACGCCAGTTCCAAGGATGTCTACACCAACGCATCGGCGATGGCCAAAAAGCTCTTTCCTCAGACCATCACCAGCGAAAAGGTCGATGTGTTCAAGGATGAGGCGACCAACTCCATCATCCTCGTGGGCAAAAAAGAGAACGTCGACCGGATGATTGCCTACATCAAAGAGCTGGATGTCCCGGGCCAGAGTGTCGAGCAAAAGATGTACGTCATTCCCCTGAAAAACTCCAACGTCGAGGACATGGAGAAGATCCTCTCCAAGCTGGTTGCGCAGATGAACAACATGGCCACCACCGGCGCCAAAAAGGGGCAGAAGGTCAAAAAAGCGATGGTCGTGGGTGATGCGGAGCGCAACGCCCTGATCGTGTTGGCGACCGGTGATCAGATCAAAAACATTCGGGAAGTGGTTGACCGCATCGATGTCGAAAAGCCTCAGGTGTATATCGTAGCCAGAATCGTAGAAATCGATGTCAACAAAGCTGAAAATATCGGTGTCGAGTACGCTTCGTCTTTTGGCAAGGGGAATGTCGCTGGTCTCCTGGAAATTGGCAAGAAAGAAAATATTGCTGCGCTGAAAACCCTGACCAAACTGCCGGGTCTGGGAGGTCTGACATCCTTTTACCCGGCGGGCACGGCGGCACTGGCGGCGTTTTTCGGGCTCAATGCCAAGATCAATTTCCTGAAAAAGAACGGCGCAGCGGACATACTCAGTCAGCCTTCCGTTTTGTGCACCAACAACAAAGAATCCGAAATCTATGTCGGGCAGGTGCGTTCGATCCTGACCAGTTCCGCGGCAGGAGACAATAAGGACGACAATGTCCGCAACAACTATTCCCGTGAGGATATCGGGATTACCCTCAAGGTCAAACCACGCCTGAGCAGCAACAACAAAGTGGCTCTGGAGGTTGAAGCCAATATTGAGGATGTTGATCCCGGCGACCGGAGTGCCCTGCCGACGACGACCAAGCGCAAGGTAACTACCAATGCGATAGTCAATAACGGCCAAACGGTTATTTTGGGCGGCTTGATCAAAGCCTCGAACGGAGAAAACGTCCAGAAGATCCCTTTGCTGGGAGATATTCCTCTGCTTGGCGCCCTGTTTAGAACCACCAATAACGATATTCGCAAAATCAATGTGGTTATCTATTTGACACCGTATATTGTCCGTAAAAGTTCCGATTTGACGAAGCTGAAAGAGTTTCTTAACAGCCTTGACAGTATTCAAGAACGCTACGATGAGATCCTTTTGCAGCGTATCGGCAAAAAGCCGGGAGAACACAATGCTGGCAATTCTCACAAACAACTCTCCCGACCGGCACACAGAAATTCGGCGATGGATATCCTCAATGGCAAGGGGGGAGCCCCCTCTCGCCGTATCCGTGGAGACGAAGGGAGTTTCTGATGCAGCTGCCCGAAATGAAGGATGTCGATTTCGATCCGGTGATCGACGAAGCGATCGATCACAAGCTGGCACTGAAACACTCTTTGCTGTTTGCCAGCATCAAGGGGAAAGAAGCCGCGGTCGTGCGGCAGGAGACGCTTGCCGAAGCGCTCAACCATCTGGCCAAACTTGACAAAGAGATTCCCATTTACCTGACCGACGATGAGAGCT
>CAYSQV010000106.1:0-5033 GCA_964433295.1 uncultured Nitratifractor sp.
CTCTTTAGAGAGCGTACCTGCTCTTGCAATGGATGTATTTTATCGAGTATCTGCTTCTTTTGTGCCATGTCCTCTGTCGAGTATGCGCCGCTTAGCTGTGCCGCTTCCAGCGCCACGATGCGCTCGCATATGTCTTGGTAGAAGGTGTGGAAATTCTCAAACGAGAGCTGCCCCAGCTGCATACTCCCCCAAAACGCCTCCTGGGCTTCGGTCGGCGCGGAGAGATCGATCCAGTCGGTGTAAAAGTACTCCTCGGTCGTGAGCTTGGAGGGATCGGCCTGATTGATCCGCTTGGGGGCGGTGGAGAGGCACAGTGCGTCCCCCTGCGTCAGCATCAGTACCACCGGATAAGGGATACGGTGGATCGTCTCGGCTATCTGCTTGAAGTGTGCCTGCTCCGTCATCTCCACATGGATGTACGCTATCTCGATGTACTCCAACGACTCTGTTACGTGTGGCGGGATGTGGATGGTGGATTTTTTGAGGGTGTGCGTCCAGATGATCGTATCGACAGCTTTGGCGAATTGTTCCCGTTTGGGTTTGGTGAGTCTGGCCAGCTCATAGAAGTGCTTCTTGAACAGTCTGCGATTCAGTCGGGTCGCCTCGGGGAGACCCAGACTTTCCACAAACGCCTCGAACAATGCCGCCATTACTGCACCACCAGGTAGGAGATGATCTCAAAATCCTCCATGCCCCGGAACGTATCCGCCGTCAGCAGCGTACCGCCCCGCTCGAAAAGACTCTCCACCCCTCTCTCCTCTTTTTTGCCGATGATGCTCTGTACCGCTTCGGCGAAGAGAGAGCGGTAGTGCGCCATCTCCTTGCCCCCTTTGGTCTCCTTGCGGAAGAGGGCTGCGGCCTCCTCGATCGCTTCGGGCTTGCCGATGCAGAGTTTTTTGTAGATGTCGAGGGTCTTTTTGGCCTGAGTGTAGGCGTACTGCACCTCGCCCTCATCGGTCACATAGACGAGATAATAGGGATCGAGCGCGTAGTTGGGTGTGTGGATCGTATCGTTGAGGAGTCGCAGGCAGAAGATCACCCCCGACCCAATCGTCTCCCTCAGATAGGCATCGTCCCGGGGAACGACCGCACTCAAGCCGGTGGGAGCCTGCTCCAGCTGTGTCTCATGCTTCCGGAGATAGGCCATCAAATCCATTTTGAAGTCGTTGAGTGTCAGGTCGGTGATGGAGATCCCTCCCGAGAGCTCCTCCACATCCACCACGGCATCCTGCAGCTGCTTGAGCTGCTTGCGGCGGTACTCCAGGTCGTTCATTTTTTTCTTCTCGTCGTAGTCGATGATGTTCTCTTCGCCCGTAGCCGAGACATCCAGCAACACCATCCGCCCGCTGACTCTGGCTTCGAGATTGATGTACTCATCGAGCTCCATGTTTGGCCAGAAGTTGACCAGCTGGACGCTGTCGTTGATCGAGCCCAGCCGGTCGATCCGACCAAACCGCTGGATGATCCGTACCGGGTTCCAGTGGATGTCGTAGTTGATCAGGTAGTCGCAGTCCTGGAGGTTCTGCCCCTCAGAGATGCAATCGGTCGCGATGAGGATGTCGATCTCTTCGGTGGCATGTTCGTCGATCTTGGCACGCTCTTTGGAGAGAGGGGAGAAATTGATGAGGATGTTGTTCATGTCTCCCACGCGTACCCCCGGCATGGTGGTGGCGTTTTGCCCCGCACCCCGCACCAGAGCAGAGTGGACACCGTATCGCTCCTGTGCCCAGGAGGCGATGTGGCGGTAGAGGTACTCCGCCGTATCGGCAAAGGCGGTGAAGATGATCACCTTTTTGTTGGCTGCATTGACGGGATTTTCGATCTTGTGGGCGACCTCAGATCGGAGTCGATCCAGCTTGGCATCACGCCCGGCATCGACCGTCTCGGCGATACGGAGCAGCTCCTGAAGGCGGGCTTTGTCCTCTTCGAGGTCTTGCTGCCAGCGGATCACATCCACATCCTGCAAAAGCACCTTGATCTTGCCACCGACCAGTGAACCGGCAAACTCCTCCGACTCCAGATCCACGTCCAGTATGCTCAGGTCACTCACGTACTCGCTGTTGTGCCCGGCGATCAGCTCCAGCGTACTGTCGATCCGTCCCAGGAGCTTCTTGAGCGTCAGGGCGAAGGAGTTGATCGAGCTCTCCATCCGCTTGAGGAGGTTGACCCGCATCAGATGGATCAGACTCTGCTCCCGGTCGGTCTGGCGAAACATCGATCCTCCGTCCAGTGCAATGTCGTATTTGCGGTCGTACTCTGCCTGGCGGTCGGCCTTGACGTATTTGAGGGGTGCATAGGCACTGAGATTGAGTTTGCGGATGGTGCGGTTGATCTCCATCAGGGGCGGGAACTGATCCTCGCGGTCGATGTCGGCCTTGATGTTGAGCGGGGTTTTGCGCTGCGGGAACTTCCCGATCGCTGCGATGTCGTAGTATTTTTCGATGTGCTGACGGGATCGGGCGATGGTCACGAGATCAAGCATCTTGAAATAATCCATGTTCATCATATCAAGCAGCGTCTCTACATTCTTTTGCTCCTCGCTCAGGTTGAGCCATGCGTTGAACTTCTGCTGGGCTTTTTTGAGGGTGAGTTCGATGCTTTTGATCCCCTGCTCCGCAAAGGCCGTATCGTCCCCTTCGGTGATGAATGCTACCTGATTTTTGAGATCGGTCATACGGTTGTTGACCGGGGTGGCTGAGAGCATCAACACCTTGGTCTTGACCCCGGCCTGAAGAATCTCCTCCATCAGTCTGGTGTAGCGTGTTTTTCGACTCTTGCCGGGGTTGTTTCGGAAGTTGTGGGACTCATCGATGACCACCAAATCGTAGTTGCCCCAGTTGATCGTCTCCAGATTCATCTCACCCGATTTGCCACTGTCGCGGGTGAGGTCGGTGTGGTTGAGCACGTCGTAGTTGAATCGGTCTTCAGCGAAAATATTCCGCTTGTCGTTGACGGTATAGACCGTCCAGTTCTCCCGGAGTTTTTTGGGTGCAAGCACCAGTACCCGGTCGTTGCGCAGTTCGTAATATTTGATGACGGCCAAGGCCTCAAACGTCTTGCCCAGCCCCACACTGTCGGCGATGATGCAGCCGTTGTACTTCTCCAGCTTGTCAATGGCACCCAGCACGCCGTCTTTTTGGAAAGGGTAGAGCTTGTTCCATACGTGGGTGTCTTTGAATCCCGTCTGAGTCTTGATGATCTTCTCTTCGTCCATGTCGCTGAGCAGGTCTTTGAAGAGATTGTACAGCGTCACAAAATAGATGAACTCTGGCGCGTTGTCCTGATAGATTGTTTCCAGTTCGGAGAGCATTTTTTCTTTGACATTGCGGGTGAGCGCATCGTGATTCCAGAGTGAATTGAACCAGCCCAGGAGCTGATCGGTGTTCTCCTCTCCCTCGATCAAGGTATTCATGTCAAAACTATCCGAGGGGCAGTATCCCAATCCCGAGCAGGTAAAGTCCGAACTCCCACTGATGGCCACATCCGTACTGGATGCCACATGAGCCAGCCGGGTGGGAATCGCCCCGGGAGTTTTGGCCTCTTCCACGTCGACACTGCGCTCGATCCACTCCGCACACTTTCTGGCGATGTGCATCTGCTGCATGGTGTTGCGCTCGACGACCTCATGGGCACCACCCAGCAAAGAGACGGGCATGTCCGTCTGAAAATGTGGAGACCCAAAGAGCAGACGGGCATCGTTGATGTGTTTGAGTTGCTTGCGCAATTTGTGGTAGGCGAAGATCGAGAAGGCATTGGTCACCAGCGAAAGCGATGCATCCGCCAAGAGGCATTGCGCAAGTGCATCCCCTACTCGACCATGTTGTCTGTTGTCCAAGATCATTCCGCTCTCCGTAAAATGTGTTTGAAAAATGCTTTGGGGATATTATAGCGTAGTCAGAATAAACTCAATTTCTTTCTGTTTCGTCACCGATCGTAACACCCACCAAAATCCACAGGAAAAAGATTCGTTTGTCAATATAACTCAAAATTTATCAAATCATATCACGCCGTGTCAAATGCTATTAAACGCCCTAATAATGGGCTTTACATTGGTTTTTTGTTCTGCTTTAATGGTGGTAATGATTTTTCGTGCGGTTTTCAATAAACGGAAGAAGCAGCAAGTCAGAGATGCCCTGAATTGAACCTCGATCATCTCTGACTTACGTGATGGAAGTATACCACAGGTTGCTTTCAGTCAAACACCTTACCACTGTCAAGCTCTGCTTCGCACCCCCTTCCAAAAAAATCGCATAACACCCTCCGGGGGTTCGACCTTATCCGGGTCTACGTCATCTGATACGATCCGGGCTGGTACTGTTGGCGGGAAACCGTCATAGAGTTGATAGCGCATATGCCGTGTTTTCAGCCGGGTGATCAGGGCACTCTTTTGGGTTACCAGAATGTAATAGCTTGACACAGATTGAAACGCATCCCATCAAAAAGCCGACTCAAGACCTCTCAAGAGGCGAAAGCCCTCTCTAATCAAACCGGAACACCTGAACTAAGAGACCTGCAAAGGATAGGGAGTTGTGTACCTGCTATCATGGGTACACATCTGATGATGACCGACGTGCGACGGATCGTCCAAATCAGTGTTGTGAGCCCTGTGTTTTTACATAGGGCTCAAGTACTACTTCCAATTTCACTCAATGCTCTTGATTATCAGCTGACGTGGGGAATGTGTGGGGAAGATCAAAAAATACTATTTCGAAAAAGTTGATTAAATATCGATAAAATGGAGCTTTGTAGAGTGAGTTAAGGCTGGATGGCCGGGAGAGGGGGATTCGAACCCCCGGAGGTGTTACCCTCACCGGTTTTCAAGACCGGCACATTCGACCACTCTGACATCTCCCGATAAAAAATGGAGGTGACAGCCGGATTCGAACCGGCGATCAGAGCTTTGCAGGCTCGTGCCTTACCACTTGGCTATGCCGCCTCATATGTGTGGTGCCCGGAGCCGGACTTGAACCGGCACGGTCGCAATGACCGGGGGATTTTAAGTCCCCTGTGTCTACCATTCCACCACCCGGGCT
>CAYSQV010000107.1:0-4910 GCA_964433295.1 uncultured Nitratifractor sp.
ATCACGGACTGGTCTATGCTTCGGATGAGACACCGTATCTTTACGATGTGCTTGTCATCGGTTGCCAATACAGGATGAGTGAATATGTGGCGATCTATTGTCAGGCACTTTTCGATCAGGTACCGCAGGAGAATGCCCGACGCAAGACGATAGCGGAGCAGTATTATGCGGCACTCAGTTCGGTCAATACGATCACGCTGCCCCAGAAGAGTCCCACCGATATGCACCACCAGTTTATTGTTCAGGTCGGGACCAATCGTGACGCTTTTGCCCGGAAACTTCGCCAAAAAGGGATCGAGGTCAGTGTACGGTATGTCCCCCTCAATTTTACCAAGTATTACAAAGAAAAATATGGGTTGAAGGTCTTTGATTTCCCCTCAGCGCTTGAAGGATATCAAAAGATGATGTCCCTGCCGATCTATCCGGAACTGAGCGACGATGAGGTGGCGTATGTCTGTGAGGCAATCCGAACGATTGCCAAGTCTCACCGATAGTTGGGTAAAATACAGTCAATCGACACCATCAGGGGGCCCGAATCATGCAAGAAAAAGTCAAAATTGTCCAGACCCTACTCGAAGCACTCCCATACATCAAAAAATTTCATGGCGACATTGTCGTGATCAAATACGGCGGCTCGGCGCAAACCAGCGACGACCTCAAAGCCAAATTCGCGCAGGACATTGTGATGCTGCATACCGTAGGGATGAAGCCGGTCGTCGTTCACGGTGGCGGCAGCAACATCACCGGACTTTTGGCGGATCTTGGGATTGAGAGTCGGTTTGTCGACGGACAGCGCGTGACGACCAAGGAAGCGATGCGGGTGGTGGAGATGGTGCTCAGCGGCGAGATCAACAAAGAGATCGTCGCCCTGCTCAATTCCCAGGGAGCCCGTGCGGTCGGAGTCTCGGGGAAAGACGCAAATTTTATGGAGGCCACGGCCAAAGACGAAGGGGCTTTTGGCTACACCGGTGTGATTGGCCAGGTCAATCCCGAGATCATTGAAGGGATGCTGGACCAGGGATTTGTTCCGGTCATTGCGCCGATCGCCAGCGGCGGATCGCTTGGCCATCCGGGATACAACATCAATGCCGATCTCGCCGCCAGCCGAATTGCCGTGGCATTGGGGGCACGCAAAGTGGTTTTCCTCACCGACACTCCGGGTGTCCTGGACAAAGAGGGCAACCTTATCAGCAATTTGAGCATCGCTCAAACCGAGGAACGCAAACAAGACGGCACGATCCACGGCGGTATGGTTCCCAAGGTCAATGCTTGCATCGAAGCGTTGCGTGGAGGGGTCAAAAAGTCCCATATTATCGACGGTCGAGTCGAGCATTCCTTGTTGCTGGAAATTCTGACAAACAGCGGTATCGGCACCTGCATCGAACTCTGATTCCGGTACGGTCGGTTTCTGCTTTAGCCTCCGGGCCGACTTTTTCGCTATAATATCCCCCAAATTCTACCTCAGGTGAAGTCTGTATGCAGTTTATCCAAACACGCGGCAACGACGGTGTCCGTCCGGAGTCGGTCCGTTTTTCCGAAGCGATACTCAATCCCAGTGCCAGCTTCGGGGGGCTCTATGTGCCGGAGTCTCTTCCGGAGATGGGGATCACTTTTTTGGCCGATCATATTCACAGTGACTATAAAAACCTGGCTTTTGCCGTATTGCAGGATTTTATGATTGATATTGATGAGGATCTGCTCTGGGAAGCGCTGGATCGATACGACCATTTCGACAATCCCAACAACCCGGTCCCGGTGGTCAAGATCGATGAACAGTGCTATGTCAGCGAGCTTTATCATGGCCCGACGCGGGCGTTCAAAGATATGGCTCTGCAGCCTTTTGGGGTGATCTTGAGTCGGCTGGCGCAGGCGCGCGATGAGCAGTACCTCATCATGGCAGCCACCAGCGGGGATACGGGTCCGGCGACATTGGAGACGTTCAAGGCGAAGGAGAACATTCGGGTCGCCTGTCTCTATCCTGACGGAGGTACCAGCGATGTGCAGCGCCTTCAGATGGTGACCGAGGATGCCCCCAATCTCAAAGTGGTCGGCATCGAAGGGAATTTTGACGACGCCCAGCAGGCGCTCAAATCGCTTCTGGGATCGGAGGAGTTCCGATCCGAACTGTCCGCCAAAGGGATTCAGCTCTCTGCGGCCAATTCGGTCAACTTCGGTCGGATTATTTTTCAGATCATCTACCACATCCACGGCTATCTTGAGCTGGTGCGTCAGGGGGAGATCGGTCTGGGTGACGAGATCTATATCGTCGTTCCCAGCGGCAATTTCGGCAACGCGCTCGGAGCGTACTACGCCAAAAAAGCCGGATTGCCTGTGCGGAAAATCCTTATCGCTTCCAACGCCAACAATGTCCTCTCCGAACTGATCAATACCGGTATTTACGACATTCGAGACCGTGCGCTGATTCTCACCGAGTCCCCCGCCATGGATATCCTCAAAAGCTCCAATGTCGAGCGGGTGCTGTTCGATCTCTTTGGGGCGGAACAGACCCGGGAGTGGATGGAGTCCCTGAATGAGGAGGGATACTATCGTCTAAACGAGGAGGAGCTGCGACGACTCCAGGAGGTGTTTGCCGCCGTGGACAACAGCGATGCGGAGGGGGAAGCGGTGATCGCCGAATACGCCGAAAAAGAGTATCTCATGGACCCGCATACCGCCACCTGCATCAAGGCTTTTCGTACCTTGCGCGAAAGCGATCTGCCTTCGCTGATCTGTTCGACAGCAGAGTGGACCAAGTTCAGCCCCACGGTTGCACGTGCCATTGGTCTTGATGCCCAGGGCGACGAAGAGGCTCTTGAAAAGATCCACGCCGCGATGGGCGTGGAGATCCCCCGCATGATCTCGTCTTTGTTTACACGAAGGATCGTTCACGATACGGTCGTTCCAAAAAACCGGATCAAGGATGAGATGCTGGCCTTTCTGGGGTAGGCGATCGCGACACAACGATGACACCGAAAAAAAAGATTTTTTTATTTTTTGCGATGGCGGTCCTCATTGTGAGCATCCTCCTCTCACTGATACGATCCAAATCGACCGATAATCCTTCAGGAGAGATCCGACACCTCTCTCAGCGCGTGCTGGAAGAGAAGCTTCGTATCCAAAATGGACTGACCATTGAGGAGTTTATCAATCAGCATATTTTGGTGGGCAATCGGATCAAGAAACAGGAGAACGCCCCCAAGATGGTGATCACGTTTTCGGGTGAGAATGCTGAGCCGACCGAAAAAGTCGAAACGATCATCGAATCAACGGAGCCGGCGGAGGCGCCGATATTTGAACCGGGTGTAGAGCTGGAGCACGAAGTGACCTGGGGCGATACGCTCCTTTCGCTGGCCCAGCGCTATCAGACCACGGCATACAAACTGGCCTTGCGCAACAATCTGCCCGAAAACGCTATCCTCAAAATCGGGCAGAAGATCCGAATTCTTCCGGCAGAACCCTCAACCTATCGCGTGCGTCTGGGAGACAATCTTACGCGCATTGCCCGTCGGTTCGATGTCAACCGGACGGAGATCGAACGCCTCAACCACCTCGATGCTACCCGACCGATCTGGATAGGGCAAAAACTGATCCTCCCAACGCGACAGAAAAAGATCGATATGATCCTGGCCGATATGGAGAAAAAAAAGAGAGAAGAGGCCGAACGCAAACGGCGTTATCAGCATCAGCTTTTCTTACGGCTTGAAGAGCAGAAACGCCAACGCAGGATCGCCGAAGCCAAAGCACTTGCCGAAAAAAAGGCCAAAGAGAAAAAAGCCAGATCAGCAGCCAAAAAGCGTCGATCACGTCTCGAACGGGCTCAGCGTGTGTTCAAAGTGACCGGTTCCTCACGCTTCAAACACAAGATGCGGGTGGTGGCCACCGCCTACACTTCCCACCGCAGTCAGACCGACAGCACACCTTTTTTGGCCGCCTGGAACAACCGCATCCGCCCGGGCATGAAGATCATCGCTGTCTCTCCGGATCTCATTCGGCGATACGGCATTACCAACGGTACCCGGGTCAAGATCGGCGGACTGCCCGGCACCTATGTGGTGAGGGACAAGATGAACCCCCGCCTCCACAACCACATCGATATCTATATGGGAACAGATCGTCGCAGGGCTCTGCGATGGGGACGCCGACGGGTCATGTTGTATTGGTAGGGCAGGGAGTCAGTGATACTATCGGGTATCTTTTTTTCAAATCACCTCTATTTTAAGGTCAAAAAAGCACGCCCGACCTTATCTGCTGCCCACTACCCGCTACCTGCCAATTCAATCGCTTCCTGTTTCTCCAGTACTTCGAAGTACCGTTCGGTAAGTTTTTCGTATTCTTCCTCGGCTTCGGCAAGTTGATTGGAGACGGTGACGATCCCTTCCGCTTCATAGCAGTCCGGATCATACAGGCAGGCATTGATCGCGTCGATCCGCTCTTCGAGTTCCTCGATTTTGGCCGGCAGGAGCTCCAGATCGCGCTGGTCTTTGTAGCTGAGTTTGGCTGGCTTTTTATGTTTGATTTCCTCTTGATCGTTCCCTGATTCTTCGTTTTTTGTTCCTGATATCTCATTTACGCCAAGCTCTTTTTCGATGGCGTAGAGTTCGTTCATATCCTTTTCGATTGCCAAATACTCGCTGTAGGGCTGGAAGGATTCTTCGACGATGCCATCCCCCTTGAAGATCAGCAGTTTGTGCGCCAGTTTGTCGACAAAGTATCGATCGTGACTGACGAAGATCAAGGCTCCTTGAAAACTCAGGAGCTTCTCTTCGAGTATGTTGATCGTCTGGATATCCAGATCATTGGTGGGCTCATCGAGGATCAGGCAGTCGTATGAGCGGCTCAGCAGCAGCGCTAGTGCGACGCGGTTTTTTTCGCCGCCGCTTAGCTGACCGATCTTTTTGTCCAGATACTCT